>JBCBZU010000282.1:0-3715 GCA_039815165.1 Pseudomonadota bacterium | reverse complement strand
CTAAGTGGCATTAATCTCCAGGTGCGTGCGGGCGAATCGCTGGCCATTATCGGTGCCTCTGGTTCGGGTAAGTCGACTCTGTTGGGCATTTTGGCCGGTTTGGATATACCAACACAGGGCCGGGTATGGCTAAATGGGCGGGACTTAACGGCGTTGGATGAAGACGGCAGGGCGAAAGTTCGCGCCCGCTCAGTGGGCTTTGTTTTTCAATCTTTTCAGCTGTTACCCGGCTTAAATGCACTGGAGAATGTGATGATTCCTCTGGAGTTGCATCGCAACAGTGATGTAGAACGCAGGGCCCGTGACTATCTCGTGCGAGTGGGTTTGTCCCATCGTTTGGGACACTATCCCAAGCAGCTCTCCGGCGGTGAACAACAGCGGGTGGCTATTGCCAGAGCCTTTGCCAGCAAACCTAAGATATTGTTTGCCGATGAGCCCACGGGTAATTTGGATACTCGCACAGGTCACACCATTATCGAGCTGCTGTTTACCCTCAATCAGGCACAAAATACAACCTTGGTGTTCGTCACCCATGAGGCTCGCCTGGCCGCCCGCTGTCAAAAAGTACTTGAGTTAGAGGCAGGAAAAGTGGTGAAACAGTTTGGGCAGGTAGTCAGTGAGTCATAGTCATTTGCTTTACGAGTTATCGCTCTCGGTTCGAATGCTGTGGCGCAACTGGCGAGCAGGTGAGCTCAAAATACTGGCTACGGCCATTACCCTGGCGGTGACGGTAGTGACGGCAATCGCCGTATTTACAGACCGTATGGACCGCTCTCTGGTCCGTCAAAGCAATAGCTATCTCGCCGCTGACCGCGTGGTTGAAAGTCGTTTTCCTATTCCTGACCAATGGTTGCAAGCGCCGGCTGCAAGGGGCCTTGCCCAGGGGCAAACGGCTGAATTTAGTTCTATGGTGTTTGCCGGTGAAGGTGGGCAACAGGACATGCAACTGGCCAGTATAAAGGCCGTGAGCGATCACTATCCCCTCAGGGGCCAGGTCGAAATCAGTGACCAGGCCTATGCGCCCAGCACGGCGATCTATATTGCCGAAGGGGTGCCTGCAAAGGGCCAGGTATGGGTCGATTCCCGCCTGCTGTCATTGTTGGGTATTGAACTCGGTGACAACCTTGCCATTGGTGAGCGCAGCTTCCAGATAAGTAAAGTGCTTATTCGTGAGCCCGATACCGGCACGGCTTTTACGCTTCTGGGTCCGCGAATTCTATTAAATATGGAAGATCTGCAGTCAACGGCGGTTATTTTGCCCGGCAGCCGCGTGACTTATCGCTGGCTGCTTGCCGGAGAGGAAAACCAGTTGCGCCAATTTGCCGACTGGATTGAGGGGGAACTTGGCGAACACTACCGGCTGATCACCCTGCAAGAGGCCCAACAAAATATCGGTTTGGCGCTGGATCGTGGCAGCCAGTTTTTGTTGTTGGCTGCGGTCATTGCGGTGTTATTGGCAGGCGTTGCTATTTCTATTGCTGCACAACATTTTGCCAATCGCCATATAGGTCAGGTTGCCCTACTGAAAAGCCTGGGCGCCGATGGCGCTTATATTCGCCGCTTGTATATCTGGCAATTACTGCTGTTGGGTTTGCTGGCTGCTGTTGTGGGCATTGTGCTGGGTGAAGTGCTGCAGTGGGGCATTGCATTGACCTTGGCATCCCTGTTTCGCATTGAATTGTTGCCAGCTCCGGTCTGGATCTACAGTTTGGGTTTAGTCACTGGCTTGATCTGCTTGTTGGGTTTTGTGTTGCCGCCGCTATGGCACCTGCCCGCTGTGCCCCCCTTAAAAATATTGCGCAGAGAGTTAAGCGTTTCCCCTCTTAGCCAATGGCTAAAAGGTTTATTGGGTTTAGGTGCAATTAGCCTGCTTATTTGGTTTTACAGTGGCAACACCTTACTGACCTTGTCAGTGTTGGCAGGCTTGGTTGTGATTGTCGCTATTTGTGCGTTACTGGCGCTATTGTTGCTGTGCAGTGGCCATCAGTTGGGCACCAGAGCAGGCAGTGTTTGGCGTTTGGCGGTCGCCAATCTACGCCGTTATCAACAGCAAACCCTCACGCAAATTTTAGTATTCGCCTGTGCCTTAATGTTATTGATGGTGTTGTTTACAATGCGCAGCTCCTTGATTGATGAATGGCGTTTACAGTTGCCCGAAGATGCCCCCAATCATTTTATGCTGAATATAGCGCCCTATGAGCGCGCCAATATAGAGACTTTATTGGCCGACAATAATTTACAGCCGAGCCCAATGTACCCGATGGTGCTCGGCCGCCTCACTCACAAAAATGACTACGCATTCACCGAGGATGATAGAGCCTTATCCAATACGTTACGTCGAGAATTAAATTTAAGCTGGTCGCAAACCTTGGCAGAAGACAATAAACTGATTGCCGGTCAGTGGTGGGATCGATGGCAACATTCAGAGGCAGGTTTTGGCGTGTCGGTGGAATATGATACCGCCAAAGAGCTCGATATCGCCCTTGGCGACCGGCTTGGTTTTAGCCTGGGTGGGTTAAACCTGGAAGCAGAAGTCGCCAGTATTCGCAGCGTTGACTGGGGTGCAATGACGCCTAATTTTTATTTTTTATTTTCACCCGGTACACTGGCCAACTACTCGCCAAACTATCTCTCCAGTGTTTATATCCCGCAACAGCAAAAGCCATTGATCAATCAACTATTGCGCGCCTACCCGACGGTTGTAGTTTTAGAGGTGGACCGCATTATTGAGCGCATTCGCGCCATTGTCAGTCAAGTCAGTCGCGCGATTGAACTGGTTTTGTGGCTGGTGCTTTTGGGTGGTGTCTTAGTGTTAATGTCCGCGGTCAATGCAAGCATGAGCAATCGGCTACAGGAGGCAGGTATTCTGCGCGCTTTGGGCAGTGGCCGGGCCTTAATTGCGGGCAGCCTGTGGATAGAGTTTGCTTTACTGGGTGGTTTTGCCGGCATGTTGGCTGTAGTCGGTACAGAAGTACTGTTGATGAGCCTGCAGTACTTTGTTTTTGATCAGGATATCCGCCCACATTACACCCTATGGCTGCTCGGACCGCTGCTGGGCGCAAGCTTTGTAGGCATGTTGGGCTGGCTGAGCTGTCTGCGTATTTTAAAGGTGCCGCCTGGGGTGGTTTTGCGAGAACTAGAGCATTAACAAATCTTTGATCAAGCCTCTCTGGGTAGTCTTTCTGCGTGGCCCTGTAAGCGCAAAATTCAGCGTTAATTGCCGCCTCCGGGGTCATAATTGATCTGGCTGTTTTTTTTAGCATTATCCTCGATAATTTCGATAATACTTTTTCTCTCCTGGCCTTGAGGCGGAATAGCTTTTGTTTTGCGTTTGGGAATTTTGGGTTTCTCCTGTGAGTTGGCGATTTTATTGGCTATTGCTTCAACCTTATCGGCCTTACCCTCCATATTGGGCAGATCGCGCAAGGCGTCTGCCATAAGCGCATACGCCTGCGACAACAGTCTATGGTTAGGGAGCTGCTTGTGTAAACCATTAAGCAGTTTTACCGCAGATCGAGCATCCCCGATTTTTATACAAGCCTTTGCCAAAGTGATTCGTTGCTCCATGCTTTGGGGTACATAGCGGGGGTGTGCTTGCAGAATGCGTTTGTAAGCACTGCTTAGTTGATCCGCCCGATGATTGTTGTACAAAAAATCAAAGTAGACGCCCGAGTAACCCGTGCCGTCGCCGAGAAAGTAGCCCAAGCGATAGGCT
>JBCBZU010000320.1:0-3330 GCA_039815165.1 Pseudomonadota bacterium | reverse complement strand
TTCCACACTTTGTGAGTAGGCCTTGTTTGTAAACAGAGTCGCAAACAGAGTCGCCAGTAGTAGGTAGCTTAGATAGAGTATCTGATCTCTAATATTAAGTGCAGACATAAGATGTCTCCAGCTTTTTGCATTAGTGGGTTGGTATTGGCTGACAAGCCCAACCATTCATCTAATGATAGTGTGTTTACTGCTAAAACACACAGCCATATTTGGATTGTTGTTAACGATCCTCAATGATAACGGATATTCAGTATATTTCACTGAAAATCCCCCGAATGGCTGTATAATGGCCAGATGTTGCCTTCTCATAGAGCCTGCAAATGTTAAAAGAAATGAACATTAAAAAATATTTAGATGATTTAGGAAAAGAGGCTCGTTTGGCCTCTCGGGTGATCGCCGCCGCTGATTCTGTCACAAAAAACAACGCTTTGCTGGCCATTGCCCATGCAGTGGATGAAAATAGAAAAACCGTGCTCGCTGCCAATACTCAAGATATGGCAAGAGCTAAAGAGGATAATCTGGACAGTGCCTTACTCGACCGACTCACTATGGGCGAAAAGGGTATAGATCAGATGATCGAAGGTTTGCAGCAACTTGCTGCGCTACCGGACCCCTGTGGCGAAGTCACTGATTTAAAATATCGTCCCAGTGGTATTCAAGTCGGCAAGATGCGGGTGCCACTCGGCGTTATCGGCATCATTTACGAATCGCGCCCCAATGTCACTGTCGATGCAGCCAGTTTGTGCCTCAAGTCTGGAAATGCAGCCATCTTACGTGGGGGTAAAGAAGCCATTGAGTCCAATCAGGCCATTGCCCGCTGTATTGAGCAGGGCCTTGAGCAGGTGGGTCTGCCGGCGGCAGCGGTTCAGGTAGTGGAGATCACCGATCGAGCTGCGGTGGGTGAACTGATCACCATGAATCAATATGTGGATGTTGTCGTACCCAGAGGCGGTAAAGGCCTTATAGAGCGCATCGCCAAAGAGTCTACCGTATCGGTTATCAAGCACTTGGACGGCATCTGCCATGTTTATATCGATGATCAGGCTGTGCCGGAAAAAGCCTTTGATATCGCGCTCAATGCCAAAACTCACCGATATGGCGTGTGCAACGCCATGGAGACCTTGCTCATTGCCCAAGCTCTTGCCCCTGAGCTACTGCCTCGCCTGAGTACTGCCTATACAGACAAAGGCGTTGAGCTGCGCGGGTGTGAACGCAGCCGGGCCATTGTTGATATGGCCCCAGCCACAGAAGCGGATTGGTCTACCGAGTATCTTGCCCCCGTACTTTCTATCCGTATCGTCGATAATATGCAGGAAGCCATGGACCATATCGCGCAATATGGCTCACAACATACCGATGCCATTGTGACGGAAAATATAAGCCGTGCCCGCCAGTTTATGACCCAAGTGGATTCAAGCTCGGTTATTGTCAATGCCTCCACGCGTTTTGCCGATGGCTTTGAATATGGCCTGGGCGCTGAAATTGGCATATCCACAGATAAGATTCATGCCCGTGGTCCAGTGGGTCTGGAGGGGCTGACGTCGCAAAAGTGGATTGTGTTGGGTGATGGTCATATCCGCCAGTAACGGGTATTGCAAGTGAAAGCGATTGGCCTGCTGGGCGGCACCTTTGACCCTATTCACCAAGGTCATCTGGCTATCGCCCTCGCGGCCTTGTCGCGACTGCAGCTAGACCAGGTTCGCCTGCTGCCCTGCCGCCTGCCGCCGCACCGCAACAGGCCCCAGCTCAGCAGTGATCAGCGTGCTCAATTGATTCATTTGGCCGCACAACCCCATGCCGTTCTCGCACTTGATGACCGAGAGCTCAAGCGCCAGGGACCATCGTATACTGTTGATACCTTGCGCAGTTTGCGCCAGGACTTAGGCCAGCAGGTCAATCTTGTCTGGATTATGGGAATGGATGCTTTTGTGCAGCTTGAAAGCTGGTATCAATGGCAAGACTTAAGCCGTTTGGCCCACTTGGCGGTGATGCAAAGGCCGGGTTACCAAGGCGCTCGCCTACCCTTGGCAGCAGAGCCGCTATCCCCTGAGAGTCTTGTGGAGTTCCACCAAAAACCCTTTGGCAAAGTGTTGCTAATGGATCAGCCGCAAATGGATATTTCAGCGACTGATATTCGCCAGGCGCTGGCTCAGGGGCAACTGCCGAAGACTCTACCTGCGTCGGTTTTGGACTATATTGTCGAGAATCGACTCTACAATTTTATTGCAACAACGGACACCACAGAATTCGATGACTAACGATCTAAACACCTGCATTACTAAAGCTCTTGATGATTTAAAAGCACAAAATACCTTAATACTCGATGTTACAGAACTCAGTGATGTCATGGATACTTTAGTGATTACCAGCGGTAGTTCTACTCGACACGTAAAGTCCCTTGCGGACAATGTTATAGAAGAAGGAAAAAAAATCGGCCAACGCCCTATTGGAGTAGAGGGTTTACAAGCCGCGGATTGGGTGCTCGTGGATTATGGCTCGACAGTGGTTCACGTGATGTTGCCGGATGCGCGACACTTTTACGATTTAGAAAAGTTGTGGTCACCAATAAAGTTGCCTGACAGCAGCGCTGAGTAGGACAAACCCTGTGCAGGTGTGGCTGACGAATGCCTGTCCGCCCGCCCTTATAGCAATAGGGGCTCCAGGTGAACGGATATGATTAATAATTAAAATGATTAATGGACAGGCACTAACTAAGAAGGTTTATGCACATAAAAGTATTGGCAATCGGTAATAAAATGCCTGCTTGGGTTACGGCGGGTGTTCAAGAATACCAAAAGCGCCTGCCGCGAGAATGGCGCTTTCAATGGGTGGAGTTGCCTCTAGGCTCCCGCAGTAAGTCGCAATCCACGGCTAAAGCCATTGAACAGGAGGGGCAGTCTTTGTTGGCCGCTTTGATTCCTGGAGAGAGGGTGATTGCTTTGGATGTAAACGGTAAATCCTGGAGTACAGAAACCCTGTCTACACAGCTAGACACTTGGCAATTGGACGGTAGTAATCTAGCATTGATGATAGGTGGCCCCGATGGTTTAAGTCCTGCCTGCCTCGAGCGAGCCGATTTGCGCTGGTCTTTATCACCACTAACACTACCGCATCCACTGGTGCGCATTGTATTAACAGAACAACTGTACCGAGGGTGGACATTATTAAACAATCATCCTTATCACAAATAGGTGTTACACTTTTGCTATGAGACCTTTGCACGAAAGCCATTTTGCTCTTATGCGGCGTTAAAAATGTACTCAATCGGTCATTTATTACCTATAAACTCCCTCTTTCCGTGCATTTTTGCCTTGCCTAAAAGCAGAATCA
>JBCBZU010000179.1:0-5179 GCA_039815165.1 Pseudomonadota bacterium | reverse complement strand
GTGCGCTTCTCGACCTATGCGAGCTGGTGGATCAAGGCCTCGATCCAAGACTATGTGATGCGCGACTGGTCGATCATGCGATAAACGTGATAGGTCGTTACCGTAATAATTAAAAGCGCAATGGTTGCCCCCCAGACAGAACTAAGCATTTGAGCCATTCCGAAAGCAAATAGCGCTTTACCTGTCGCCATAACTGCAAATGAAGACTGTATAAAAAAGCTACTTTTTACCGTATGCCCATCTTCTCCTCCCAGTTTTTGCAGCACTATGGCCAAAGCAACAAATACTAAGCCCGAAAAAATAAAGCCTTCTTCATTTCGTATCTCCATACCAATTCCGACCAGTGCGATAAAGCAAATTGAGGCAGTAAATGCACCGACTCCAACCAATGCTCTAAGGTAAAGTGGAAGCTCTTTGTTCTGCTGTTGATTAATAATGAAATTTTCTATGTCCTCATCGTCACTATTTATAAAGCCTTTTCGTGAAAGCTTTTCCAATAAAGCAGAGGCTTTGTGCTGTGATAGGCTAGACATGATCCACCTCAAGAACATCTATGATTTTACGAAGATACATTACAGCAGCGGTAAATATGCCTATTGTCATCAGCCCCATCAGTAAAAACATAAAGAAATCAAGACCGTCAAACATCTCAACAATAACTTTCAGTCCGGTAGCTTCGACTATGATGCAAATAGAAAGAGCAGTTGCAGATAAAGACCACATATCTTGTATTTTATAGCGGTAAAAAAAATATAGTAGAGCATGACCGGCAAAGCCTAAAACCGCTGCTATAAAAATAGAGGGGGTTGCTCTATTTGGCTCAACTATCAATGCAACAATCGGGATAAGCATAGGTAAAAGTGTTGCTATCACCAACAAAACCCGTGTCCATTTTGGTTGTGCCCATGCGTTGTCTTTACTCCTGGCCAAATACTCCCGTAGCGCCAAAGCAGTCCCATTAAAAACGGAAAGAATGGCATAAATCATGAATTCCATATCAGGTTCAGGTAACGCTGCCTGTGTCCACCACAAAATTAAAAAGGTATTTGTTATGACCAGCCACAAAGTCCACTGGGGGGCAAAGTTGGCGATGATCGTCCAGCCTAGAATCAATATTGACCACATCATAAAGAGTTGGTAAGAATCCGCACCAGTTTGGTATACCTGTCCAAAAACAGCCATAAATACGCCTGTTAAAACGCTAGCGGATAGTAATAGAATCTGTCCACTTATGCTCTTGAGAGAATAGCGATAGGCACCAAGTAAACACCCCACCATGTCTATCTGGATAGATGAGAACTTTATAAATGGTGTGATTTTTGTCCAATTAAAAGCAAAGAAATAAACAATTCCACTCAGAACTAAAGCAGAGCCTGCCGATAGTAAAAGCCTTGAGATCCAAGCGCCCCAATTATCGGCAGGGTGCAAAATTTCCAAAGCATATTCCTTTGCCTCATAGGAAATTTTTCCATGGGCGTACAACTCGTCAACTAATCGACGATTTGCAGGAATTTTATCAATTGATGTACGCGACATTTGGTTCAAAACATTGCCCCTATGAGCTTATTCGATAGGCTAATAAATCCTAGGCTTTCGTTTACGAGAGCGTTTACGAGAGCGTCTACGAAGACAGTTAGTTAGTGTTCGGACCAGAGAACAGGGGAATCTTTAACTATCTAAAGATATTACACAATAGGTCTATCTAAAGTAGCGACAAATAAACCCCAAAGGCCATTATATTGCTACCAGCAGTTTAGGCATTAGAATGTTTAAATCAATTTGTAATAAAAAATGGCACCACTTGCAAACATGGGCACCATTTAGTTAAGTAGGTTTCGGGGTGTGACTTGGTTTGCTGTCACAATTTTAAACTCCGGCGTTTCTTGCTGTTTGCACTTCTTATTCAACATGGATAGTGGATTCAGGGAAGCAACCTTGTCCTGCAAAGGCATATAAAGGCATATAAAGGCATATGAAGGCATATAAAGTTGGCTTTAGATTTCGCTATAGCCCATATTTTATAGTGAATGGTCGGCTACTCACAAAAATCTGGGCGACTTCAACGCCAGGTCAAGCCTTCTACATTGAAGTTATTTTTCTTGTAAGCTGCGCACCGGCATGCCGGTAGACTCGGAGTAGGGGCTCGATTTAAGTCGCCTTAAGAATATTGCCTTGAGCGCGGTTAGATGCGGGAATTCAATGAGCATACCAATGGTGATGGTGGCGTAAATCAAGGGTTGGTTCGGGAATACCACCGTGGCTAAGCCCAGCATTAAAGGTGCATTTCTTGCGCCTGTGGTAAAGGCCAGTAAGCAGTGTTCGGGATAGTCCAATTTTGCCAGCTTTGCCGCTATATCACCCACTATATAGGTCACCAGAAAAAACACAAAAATGGCCAGCAGTAGCAGCGGCACAATGGCTAGATGTTCCACAAGTTGATAGGCGTTTGCGGCAAATATCTGGCCGACCAATACCGCCAATACCAAGGGAATGGCGAGCTTGCAAATGGGCAGTAATTTATCAATAAATGAATGCAGCAAAAAACGCACAATGGCGGCTGCCAGCAAGGGCTGTAAAAACCACTCAAGCAACACACTCAAATCAATTTTATACGCAACGACGGTATCAAACGCAAGCAAATATACCGGAAACAGCACCAGTTGAACCACCATATTGATTGGCAGCAAAGCAGCCCCCAATTCTACGTTGCCTTTAGCCAGGCGAGTAAAGCCCAAATACCAATCGGTACAAGGTGACATAAAGTAAATCACAAGCCCGGTATAAAAAAGCGTTTCACCCGATAAAAACAAAGACGCAATAGCAAAACCAATAGTGGGTATGATTAGAAAGTTGATTACCAGTGCCAAACAAATAAAGCGTACATTGGTCGCACCTTTAAAGACGCCTTTCAGAGGCACTTCAAGCAGCAGTAAAAATACCAGTACCAAAATCGTTGGATCGATAAAATCGCTTACTTGACTACCCATCTCGGGAGCGGTAATACCTACCACGGAACCGGTGATAAGGGCCAGCAGTAACAAGCTTGTAGTGTGCTTGAACAGACTGAGTACCGTGGTTATTCGCGGGCTTGGCATAAGCATGTTTTACTCTTTTTTACGTTAGCAAAAACACTGCTGTGTTTCACAACAGCTAAAATCATCCAATAGCATGCCAGCCTGTTGGTAGTGACTTAAAATCGATGTGTCCAGTCCCAATTCTGCCCCAATAATACTGCACGGGGTGATGAATCGGCCGCGAAATTTATAGATAAAACAGAGCAAAATATTGCCGTGAACCAGTCTGGGTCCCGACAGAAACAGATTGCGATGCCGAGTGGACTCATCGTATTTGTTGACCAGCGGAAAACCGTCTTCGGCAATATCAAACATATCTGTAACGGGGCCAAGATGAGTATTAAAGCCAGTGCAATTAATCGGCTTACCCAAGCTATGGAGGGTATTGCCACTGCTTGAAATAAGTTCATACCCGCGCTCTGCGGGACGGACCTCGTTGACCTGGAAATCCTGTTCAAGTTTCACTAAGTCCATATTTGCCATGGAGGATAAACGCTCTGCGGTGTAGGGACTCAATACCCGACTGGGGTCGTAAGTGTCTTGCAGGTCGTGACTGGCATCAACCAAGGTGACGCGTTTGCCGCGAGTCGCCAGATTATAGGCGGCGTCCACCCCGCTCTCATAGCTGCCGACGACGGCATAGTGTTCCTCGTGGCAATCATTCCAGGATTCGATTTGACTGTTGTGCAAGCAAAGCTCACTGCCTTTAAATGGATCCAGCCGGGGCGAGGAAAATTCGCCGCCTGCCCAAATCAAATACTGGGTTTGGATGGTTTCACCGGACTCGGTTTTCAGCACAAAGCTGTCTTCGCCAAGGGGAGTGACTTCGCTTATTTTCGTGTTTTCCTGCACCGGCACTTCATAATGTTGTGCCACACCGCGCAGGTATTCTGCGTATTCCTCACCGCTGGGGTGTTCTTTGCCCAGGCTATAGGCGGGTGAGGTATCAGGCGTGATGGCGTTGAGGTCGGTCTGATGATAGCCATTACTGGGGAATGAGGGCGTAATCATACGCATCTCTTTTGGCCAGGCGGTAAAGCTGCTGCCAATGGTTTTTGCCTCAAATACCTGCATATCGTCGGGGTCGATATTCATATGTTTGAGTAATACTGCGGGACCTAAACCAGCGGGGCCTGCGCCTACGATGACGACCTTTGTCTGTTTCAAAATCTTATCTCAATGTAGATTGCAAAATAAATTGGCCATATGATAACGTAATTACGCTTAAATAATAATAACTATCACCTGCATGAATCTATATTAAGCGAGTGACTTGGCAATAAAGCCCCTGTTTATGAATGGGCACTGCTCTCGCGGCCTTCCTCTGTAACAGGCAGGCAACAAAAAAGCCGGGCAGTGCCCGGCTTTGGTGGGAGTTCCTCTGCACTTAAGCGGGAGGATGGTCTGGATTAAGGTGGCGAGCTTTACCGGCGTTGCCGGGAATGCGAATATCGTCCACCAGGTTTTGGATATGCTCTGGAGGCTCCTGAGTGACTCGGGCAACCACATAAGCCACCCCAAAGTTAACCAGGGCACCGATAGCACCAAAGGCGTTAGGCTCAATTCCGAAGAACCAGTTAGGTGACATATCGCCTAAGAAAGCGGTACTGGCGATAAACATAATCCCTTTGTGCTGGAATACGTAGAACAGTGTCACCCCAAGACCTGCCAGCATACCGGCGATCGCGGCTTCTTTATTGATCCTCTTACTGAAGATACCCATCATCAGTGCGGGGAAGATTGACGAGGCCGCCAGACCAAAGGCCAGCGCCACCGTGCCCGCGGCAAAGTCGGGTGGATTAAAGCCCAAATAACCCGCGAGAATAATGGCCCCGGCCATGGATATACGCCCGGCAAGGAGCTCACTTTTCTCTGAGATATCGGGTTTGAACACCCCCTTGAGTAAGTCATGGGATATGGAGGAGGATATAGCAAGTAATAATCCCGCTGCGGTAGACAGCGCTGCCGCCAGACCACCGGCTGCCACCAGGGCAATCACCCAGTTGGGCAGTTTGGCAATCTCTGGGTTCGCTAATACCATGATATCGCGGTCGACTTTCACCATTTCATTGGTGTCTTTATTCGCCGTATACTGAATCAGGCCG
>JBCBZU010000044.1:0-9097 GCA_039815165.1 Pseudomonadota bacterium | reverse complement strand
CTCGCCCAGTATGAGCCGCCAATTACGTCCCGTGTCCACGCAGGCGACGGCACACTCATCGCTGAGTTTGCCGAAGAGCATCGGGTTTTCGTACCTTATGAGTCAATTCCAACCCATGTGATCGAGGCTTTCGTCGCTGCTGAAGACAAGAATTTCTTCAATCATGTGGCATCACCGTCGGCGGCACCACCACCGACCCTGGTTCAGGTACGGTTACCCGACCACCAGAAGAGCCCAATGACCCACCTGTCACGCCCCCTGAAGAACCACCCCCCCCGCCGCCACCAACAGAATGTATTGCCGAGATCATCGGCCCAGCCTGCACTTGTATCGATGGTGTCTACCAATACTCTGTGGCGTCCAATTGTGAAGGGATTGTCCTTGACTGGTTGCTGGAAGATGAAAACGGCAATGCCTCCAGCGTGGCGCGCATTGTTTATGAAGACGATAAGATCGCACGAGTGCTGATTTTGGATAACGGGGTTTTCATTATCAAAGCCTACTTTCTGTTTAAGGGAGAAGAAATCGCTATCGAGTTATCGAAAGAAGTGGATGCGGTTGGTGTTTTTCATGTATTGGGCGGCACTACTAATGCAGTCACCGATGCCGTGCCCATGGTGCAACCCCATCCTTACGTGCAGATCGACTCACCCAAACAAACCGCGGACGCTGAATGTCTTGCCAAAGGTAGTGATTTTTTAGTCCACGAAAATGTATTGCAAGCGGCTGCGGGTCGTTTGCATCACAGCGATCCTGATCAACGTATTGATTTAAAACAACTGGGTCTGGAACACCTCGAAATTCAATTAAAACTCAGCGGTATCTTTCAGGATTTTTTTCGGGAAATGAATCGCTGCCAGTGGAAGTCCCTAAGCCAAGGGGGTCGCGTCACCGGCGGCGGTAGACTGCGTAAAAATAAAGACTTTACCGACACTGCTTTTGAAACCAAAATTCCCGGAGAAAGCCAACTAAAACCCCATGTGGTGGTACTCAAGGGGATCGGCAAACACGAAGTGCGTATCATTGGCCACAATGCCATCGAACGTGAGGGTAGTGATTGGATCAAGGTAGCAATCGACCTTAATGAAGACGCCAAAAAAATCGTGGCCGAGCGCCAGCGTCACCTGGCCGATCTACTCAGTCAAAGCCCTGCAACGCCCGCACAACTGGCCGCTCATGCACAGCGCATTACCAACACCCAAATAGCGATTGAGCAAGCTTATATTGGCGGTTTGAGTAATCCTTGTATCACCGTCAAGCACAATGATCAGGCAGCGCCAGTGTTTAGCCATCCGGATGGCGATAAAACCCGCACCCAGGGTCGCTTTTCCCGCCCCGATGGCCCCGATGAAATTCCTGCAGCAGTATGGACATCGGTAGAGCGTCACGATGATTTAGTCACAAAAGAAGAAAGCCCCTTAACTTATTTAAACCAAGAGCCGGTGGATAATTATTGGGTGACCAAAGACAGTTACAACGGCAAAGAATATAACTGGAAAGACGATGGCATGATGCGCGGTATCGTCAACCAGAATGTGAACTCACTGTTTGTCTGTTGTGATCGTGGTGATGTGGTGTTTGGTGTGGAAGCCGAGGTGCCGGACTGCGCAAAACTCAACAGTTTTAACGAAACCATTTTATTAAAAGCCAAGGGCGAGCCCGCGCTATCCCCTCAGTTTAATAACATTGGTCAATACCGCTGGTCTGTAATTGCCAAACCCAACAAAGATGCACAAACAAAGATTACCCCAGATATCTGGACCCCGGCCAGAACGGCCCAATTAAGCGTCGACACTGCTGGCCGTTATACGGTGAAAGTGGAATACCAACTCGGCCGTGGCAGTGCTTTAACCTTTGCCGTGGCCGATGTGCTGGTAATCAAAAACAGTGACTTTACCCTGCAATGGCAACTGAAGCGAGCCGGTGGTTATGGAGG
The DNA here is from genome assembly GCA_039815165.1 of Pseudomonadota bacterium. Classification (GTDB taxonomy): domain Bacteria; phylum Pseudomonadota; class Gammaproteobacteria; order Pseudomonadales; family Cellvibrionaceae; genus CANLBN01. The sequence goes on along the minus strand of JBCBZU010000044.1, from coordinate 7,161 downwards.
TGAGTTAAGTGAGCATGTAGGCTTACCGCTTTATCAAGAGCGTAAAGACGAGGCCATTAAAGCGGCGGACATGTTGATCAGCCCAGTGCGGCCCAGCGGCACCGGGATTTTGGTCGGCGGTAGTCCTATTCCTACGGGTGCCGGTGCATCGGCAGTCGTAGACAACAGTATGGGCAAGCAGTTTAACGCTGCTTTTTTAATTGCCAAGGACATAGCCTTTGATCAAGATATTCGCATACGGGCCTATTTCAAACCCTACTCACCGTCTTTGAGTCGCGATGATTATCAAGATTTTGTCGGCGATCCCGCTGTCAGTATAACCCCCGGTGCTGAATTTCAATTGTTGGTGGATATAGAAACCGACAAAGATATTCACGCAATCCACCTATTGAATATTCGCTATAAACACAGCCAGCGTTTTCCCGGCCAGGCCATTCCCATCAGTTTTGCCTACCGTTTGCCAGACGACGAGATCTGTCCCCACGGGGAGAACTTTATTATTGAAGTGGGCGAGGGCTGGCGCAATGATAACCCGCCTTTAGTGAATGTGATTACCTATAATCGTGACCTCGGTGATGCACAGCCCTCCAATGCGGCCATCCCCTTAAGCAGTGCTGGAGATTACCATACCCTGAGCAATGGCAATGTGCATTTTGGTTTAAATCTATTGGAAACCAATGGTCAGGGCATCAACCAGCAGTTGGATATTTACTACAACAGCTTGCAAGCCACTTACCAGGACAGTCTGGAATTTTATCGTAAACTCAACGGCGTGAGCCTGGATATTATTCAGCGCCATTGGTGTCGTAACGTGATCGGCAAAGGTTGGACCCATAGTTATCATCTTACGGTGCGCTACTACTTGGTGCCTGTGGATATTAATGGTCGGGTTAAGCAGGCCTATGCCGAAGTGGTAGCGCCCGATGGCAATCGCATTCAGTTTAAACACGATCAGGCAGGTACACAGAGCGGCACGACTAGTAGTAGTCCTCAAGGTTCGGTATTTGATGGTGACTATCGGCCCTTAACTGGCGCCGATTTTTGGATGGGCAGCGCCGAAATCGGCCACTCATTAAAGCTGACTAAAAACGGTGATAACAGTGTATTAAGCAATATTAACAATACCCAGTGGAGATTCGACAAATTGGGATTGCTAAGCGATATTTCTGATCCACTTACTCGCAATACCTCAACTCAATCACTGACGGTTAAACACCGCCCTGGCCGCACCCGCATTAGCGATTCCTCTGGCCGTGTCAGCACTATTGAAATCATTGCGCAAACACAGAGCGACTATTCCGGCTTGCTTAAAATAACCCTGCCCGAAAAAGAAAAAATTCATCTCACTATTAGCCGTTCACGGCTGACCCATATCGATAGGGCATCTTTGCAAACCTGGGCTATGGCCTATCACGATGGGATCGGCCAGCACGATAGCGGCTCGCTACTTAAAACCCTCACCGACCCTTTAAGCGTTCAAGCGCATTATGATTATTATCAGAGTGACGCCTATCGCGGTGTACCGCAGGACATTGCCCGAAATTTTTGGGGGCGTCTGGGCAAATTTGATAAGGGCGCGTCGCAAAACCGCGTGCTGAGTTGGTTCTACGAAGGCTTTGATGTGGATGCGCAACGGCTAGTGTTTAAAAATGCCGTCGGCATCGATTTTGTGCAAGTGCTCGACGGTAAGCGTTTAGCCCTTAAATCCTTGAGCTATGTCAAAAAGCGCCGAAGTACCACCAGCAAAGCCTTATTAGCCACACCCAATTACAATCCTCGCCGACAACACAGCAACCAATTGAACACCGTGGTGGTGACGACTTACAACTATTTTGAGAATACCAAACTATTAGCAGAAACCACCGATATTTACGGTGAAAAAACCAAACGCCGTTATTTTAAAGTTAGCGATGGCCGTTATTTATTGGAAGAAATTATCTTTGCCGATAAAACCAAAACCAAAATGGAGTACGAGCCCGCCTCGGGTTTGCCCAGTAAAATCTACACCCCACGCAAAGGCGGCGGACAAACCGGCTCCCGCCCGTATACCGAATACCGCTATAACGCCAATCAACAAGTCACCCAGGTTATCCACCCCAGTCTACGCGTCGCCGGGGGCAATGAAGTGACCAATGTACAAGAGCGCTGGGTATTCAACCCAAACGGTACGTTAAAGGAATATTACGATGTCAATAACAGCAAACGCAGCTTCGCCTATGGCGAAGACGGCCGCGATCCCCAAGGCACGATGCTGCCCACCAGCGCGGCAGTGGAGCTGGAGACCAATGTCCAGCTTATCAGCCGTACGGCCTATGATAAATACGGGCGTGAGATCCTGACCTTCGACCCCAAATTTGGCACCACCACCCGCTTTACCTACCACGCACTGGGCGAATTGCAACAAGAAATTTTGCAACCCATCACGACCGCTACAGGTCGCGTAGAAGGGGCCACCATTGTCAACACCTACGACGCGATGATGAACCACGTTGCGCAAACCACCCCGGTGGGTACGGAATTCTGGATCCCCAATGAACACAGCGAAGTTTGGTGGCATCTGGACTACAAAGGTCAAAGAACGGTGACCGAATATTATGCCAGTGGCGCCATGGCCAGCGTCACCAACCCGGCTAAAGGCATCACTCAATTTCACTATGACGAAATGGGTCGGGTGATCCGCAAGCGCTATCCCAAGCCGGATCAACGCAACGGCCTTAAACGGTCGGAACCCTTTACGGTATTGATCGACTATCGCGACAGTGAAAAAACCATTGTTGCCCAACGCCGCAAACTGAAGGGCAATCGCCTGGGTGATGTGGTGGTGGAGAATATTGATGTGCTGAAAGACGGTAAAGTACACAGCCAAACCACCCAAACCGGCGCCGGCCCTGCGTTTGAAAAAGTGACCTTTCAATACGACCGCTGGGGTCAACAAAAAGAAGTACAGTGGCACGATGGCGACATACTGAAAAAACGGTTAATACAAGTGCGCGACGATTGGGGTCGGGAAATTCAGCAAACCCACAGCGATAGCAGCCGAGCTATCAAGCGCTCTACCTTTGTCCGCTATTACCGGGATGGCAAACTAAAAGCGCGCACTCATGAACGTATTAGTGGCACCCAGGCTCAGCCGGAAAGTCATTTTACCTACGATAAACTCGGGCGTTTATTAACGGTAAAAGATAGCAGCAATCGCGTACTGCAACAGCTTGTCTACAATGATTTTGGCAATGACCCAGGCGGCACCGGCAGTGCCCAGGTGATGGAATTAACCCGAGACCCTAGCGCGGGGATTGATCAGGGCGGCTTATTGATCAGTCGCGTTTATACTTACAATCGTCGCGCGCTGGTGACGAGCGAAGATACAGACCCCAATCCCACTATCTCTCTGCGCACCCAAAAACACTATGATGCGCTCGGTCGCTTAGTGAAAGAAACTCAATCCGATGGCACCGTGTTGGAGTTTACCCTGGACGCCCTGGGTCGCACAGAAAAAATTGAGCGCGAAGCCAAAGTGCGGGACCCGTCCCTGAGTTTGTACGCCTTGCGCGCGCAGTCCGATAGCGCCACTACTCGGCGCATTAAACAATTAGTGCAACAAACCCACTACGCCTGGCACGGTGAAATCGCCAGCCAAACACAAGGCCACACCACGACACACTTTGATTACGATCAGCACGGTCGCTTACAACAGCGTCGCGAACAAGAAGGTCAAGGCCCACAATTAATGCGCGAACAATTGACCTATGACGCCTTGGATCGGGTAATACGGCGCGAGACACCGGGCGCTGTTCAAACTTACCAATATACCGACGGCGAGCGCAAGGTGGAATTGAACTGGCGCTATTCCGTCACTCGTTTTAAAGCCACGGCCACACTCAATTGGTCCGGGCAAATTACCCACTACAGCATCGATCAAAATGTGACTGGCTTGGGGGTTAACACCAATTACGAAGACCCTAAAATCGCCCTGAAATATGAATACAACGCTATCGGCGATCTCACCAGTAAACTTTATTTACGTGCCGGTGATACCGGTGCCTATGGACGTATCGATTATCGTTACAATGCCGCCGGAGTGCTTTATGAACAGGATGTGAGTGTCACGGGTCTCAATGGCCGTACCGTTAAACAAGAACGCAAATACCGTTTTGATGCCAACCAACACCTGACAGAAATCCAAAGCCGTACTGATATTGCCCTGCGTCACCAAGGCTGGAAAACCTTTCGCTTTTACTACAACCACGCGGGGTTTTTAAAGCGCTTGGATAGACCCTATTGGAGTGGGCAAGATACCCAATACCGTGACTTTGGTTTGCGCACTCTCTACGATCACGACCAGCGCGGCCGCTTAAGCAAACTGCGGGAGGGCATTCTGCCCTCGCGCTACGATGATCTCAGTATCGAGTTGCACTACACGCGCCCGGCGCGCACTTATATTGCGGGCAACTACTCGGTTGCCGAAAAAGATCTCAGCCCGGATCAGGCCTTAACCGGCGTGACCTACCGGAAAAATTACTACCGCATGACCCATACCTACGCTCAGGACTATATGTATGATGGCCTTGGCAATATTGAAACCCAAGTAACATCCTTCACCGGCCACCGCGGTGAGCGCAAGGAAGATTGGCGCACCCAGGGTATACATCCCAGCGACCCGCGTCAGGTGTATTCCTCCCGCCGTTTTGCCAGTGCCCCATCGGCCAGTGCCAGTCCCCGTGAATACAACTATGTGCAGCACCTGCAGTTTAATCACTTTGGCGGCATGCACAACGCCGCGGGCAGACGCAGCGCCACAGGCCCCTTCGATGGCGACTTTGGCAGTCCGGGGGCGACCTCGCCTCAGGGGCGCAAACTTAACTTTGCCGAAGAACGTGGCCTGCCTGCCTTTGGGCACTCACCCACCCACTCGATTGTGATCACCGAAACCGCACAAAACGATACCACCACAGCGCGACCCGGCGCCGGAGAAATTCACAAAAGCTATCGTCACAATGCCGCCGATCAACTTATCGGCAGCTCTCACCAATTGCTCAGCCGCGTCGAGTCTGACACCCGCTTTCGTTCCAATGTTAAAGCCAGCGGTCACAGTAATAAAAACTATGCGCTCTATTTTTATGAACCCGATGGCGCATTGATGGCGCAAATGAATGTAATCGACAATTCTACAGTACCTAATAATTTGCTGATCTTTATTAATGATGGCGGTACTTTGCTGGCCCAGCAGGATTTATTTAACGATCGCTTTATCGTGCACGATACCGTGCCGGGCGTTGGCGTGCGTCTGGGAACCTGCTTAGGGCAATTTGCCGACAGCGAACACGACCATTATTTTTGGGGCGAATTTTATTACCACTGGAATCACAATGGCGCACCGACCTATTTAAGTGATGCAGGCAATCGCTTGATTGCAGCCGACTTTCGTTTTGCGACTGCTGATAACGAAGCCGATTTATTTGGCGAAAGCTTTAACCCCGGCGAAGAACCCCATGTGTTATCGCGACTGTTTCGCCATAGTCGTCACGGCCTCCAGGCCTGGGATTTTTATCATTCAGCACCCATGAGTGTCGATATGGCCCTGGCCCAAGTGGCTAATGCACTGGATCGCAATGAACACCTGCTTTCAATGGCTGCTGACCTATCCAACCCGGCGCGCACTCTCAATCAATACGGTGCCACCCTGGCACCCTTTGGTTACCCGGCGACCATCCCCTCCTACGCCAATTTAAGCTATCAGGCCGTACTGGATTTATTGCGCGGTATTGGCGATGCGCTAACGGTGGGCTACGCCTCCAAATGGCGCAACCAAATTTATGACCACGACCAGGATCTCGCCGGTATCCGCAACCCCATGACCTATATTGCCGGTCAAGTGACCGGTACGATTATGTCCATTTATTTTGCCTTCGCCGCAGTGCCCTTGCGCGCGGCCCAAGCCACTTGGGCCACCCGTGCTGCAATGCTGTTAAGCGTCACCGCCGATATCGTGACCTTTGCGCATTCGGTGCAGGCCATTCGTTCTGGCAAAGCCACTTTTTTTGATTATTTAGGCTTGGCCGCTCCCTTAAGTGTGGCCGGTGCGTTAAAAATCCAACACGCCCGCAATAGCAAAGTAATCAACAGTATCGACAAAGCGCGCAATGCAATTATTGAGCAAATCATTAGCAAAGGCGACAATCTCTACCATGTAATTTTGCGACCCACCACCGCCATGCTCTCCGATGCGCAGATAATTAATGACTTGAAAAAATATTTTCCCGTGGCCGAAGTCCTAAAAAAAGGCCGCAAAACTCCGGTTAAAAGTATTCTTGGCGATGAAATTCCCGGTTCACGATTGGTACTGGATAAAGCAACCTACGACGCCCTGCGAAAAATGGGCGTGACTCGCCGCCGGCGCTTTAAAACCGTTGGCCAGGTGGATGCCGTCTATCGTAAAATTTGGCGTAAATTATTAAAAGAAGCGGGCGACAACCTCGACCAAATCGCCGCTGGCCACCGCATTGACCTCGGCATCAACCGCTATCAGGCAGCCTTTGAGGTACGCATGTTCAAATGGGCCATGGAAGGTCTGGTAGAGGGCAACCCCAGGGTGAAGCAGTGGTTGATGGACTTATTTGCCAAGCACGGTTCTTCGGCCAATAGTTCCGTAGGCTCTGGCGTGACCAAGCAGTTGATGAACCGTCTGGATCCGGGGTCGCGGATTACTCTCGAATTTTTAGGGTAAAGTGAACACAACACCCAATATCCCCTTTGGTCTTACGAAAGAAAAGCGGATGAATATAGGTAGAGGCAAGGCGGCATATAATCAACAGAACCAAGGGGATCAAAGTCTTTGAAATCCCAACAAGATCAGAGCGCCAATGGAAGCGAGGTCTTTGGAATCATGATAGGATCAGAATCTTTGATATTGCTACTTTTGCAGAATCAAAGACTCTGACCCTATTGAAATAAAGATATATTTTTCTATTTATATTCGTATAATGCACGCTACTACTTTGATTTAACTTGAAAGGCTCTCTTATGCAAGATTTTATTAATACTCTCGATATCAATCAGTATCTACCTGCTACGGTTGCCTGGGCAACCAATATATTGTTGGCGATTATTATTCTAATATTCGGCTTATGGGTTGCCCAACACATTGCCGTTTTAGTGGATGGG
>JBCBZU010000091.1:0-7144 GCA_039815165.1 Pseudomonadota bacterium | reverse complement strand
TTTCTCTAAACTGGGTAGTACTAAGCGGGGAGATAGAAAAGAGCACCCTTAATAAAACGCTAACCTGTCCGCCACACCACACACGAGGGTTTTTAATAAATGCCTGCTTTTCCTAGAGTAGTGCTAATACTGCCTTTAAAATAGCGCGGTTAGCTTCTGGAAAGTCATAGTCAGCAAGGGCGCTGCGCGCTACCCAGCGAAGCTCTTGTCCTTCAAGTGCTTTTGCTTGTCCATTAAAATCCCGGCACAAATGCACATCTAAAAGCACGCATTTATCACCATAGTCGTGTTTGACATCGAGTAAGGGGGAGGTTTTATTTAAGACAATATCGACCTCTTCTTGAAATTCACGATGCAGTGCCATTGCCACTGTCTCATCGGCTTCAACTTTACCTCCGGGAAACTCCCATAGACCACCTTGATGCGCTTTCTCAGGCCGTTTGGTAATAAGTACCTGGTCTTGATTATTGATTACCACGCCGACGGCGACATGCACTACCTTCATTTTAGGCCACCTCCAGCCATTGCATTTTTTCCAGACAAAAAATAACGCTCACTCTGAGAGCATTCCAACTGAGTTTTTTAGGATGATCGTTTATGGACAAAGCGTTTATGGACAAAGCGTTTATGGACAAAAATCACTAAAAAATTTAGCTGCGATACTCTGCATTAATTTTCACGTACTCATGGGATAAGTCAGTGGTCCATAAGGTTTCGGATCTGCTGCCACGACCCAGGCAAACCCGCAGGCTAATCTCTTGTTGATTCATGACTGCCTGACCCGCCGTTTCTTTGTAGGAAGGCGCGCGCCCACCGTTTTCAACAAGCAGTACATCGTCTAAATAAAGTTTTACTTTATCTGTGTCTAGATTGTGTAAACCGGCATTGCCTATGGCGGCAATAATTCGACCCCAGTTGGGATCAGAGGCAAACAATGCGGTTTTAACCAAGGGGGAATGGGCGATGGCATAGGCCACTTGCAGACATTCGTCAGCGCTTTTACCTTGTTGCACATGGATGGAGACAAACTTGGTCGCGCCTTCTCCATCGCGGACGATTGCCTGGGCCAGTGAGGTCGCTACCGATACCAGGGCCTGCTTTAATTGCGGGTAGTATTGTGACTCAACATCGTTAATCACAATGTCGGAGCAAGCACTGGCAATCAACATGCAGCTATCATTGGTTGAGGTGTCACCGTCAATGGTAATGCGGTTAAAAGACAGGTCTGCCACTTCTTTTACTAAAGCATGTATTAGTTCTGGGCTTACCTGAGCATTGGTGACAAGGTAGGCCAGCATGGTTGCCATATTGGGCTTTATCATACCCGCGCCTTTGGCAATTCCGTTAACCACCAGTGTCTGCTTATCCGTGGGGTGAGAGGCGGTTGCCAGTTTTATTTGGGTATCGGTTGTCATCATGCCGCGGGCGGCGAGCGGCCAATGCTGTTGGTCGAGGCCTGCAAACAGTGACGGTAGGGCTGCTGTTATTTTTTCCAGATCCAAGGGCTCGCCAATAACGCCGGTGGAGAAGGGAAGCACTTGCTCAATATTAACCTGGGCGTGCTCAGCGACGGCGGCACAAGTGCTTAATGCAGTGGCCATACCCTGCTCACCAGTACAGGCATTGGCATTGCCAGAATTAATTAAACAATAGCGACTGTTGCCACTTGTATGGAGATGGTTTTTACAAATTGTCACCGGGGCTGCACAATAGGCATTTTGGGTAAATACACCCGCCACTGTGGCGGTCGCGGGCAACTCGATTAAGACTAAATCCAACTGTTGATTGTTTTTAATGCCCGCACTTACGGCGTTGAGTTTTACACCTTCTATGACCGGCATGGCAGGCGATGTGAATTGTTTAATGGCCATAAGTTTATTGCGTATCTATTCCTGTCTACTCCTATCTATTCCTATCTCTTCCTGAGTCTGGAGAGTGAATGTTCGCTAATGATCCTAAAAAAATCACTTGGCGGCTTAAGGTAAGGGCATTTTAAACATTGTCTTTTTCCGCGACCTCGGCGCAAGCGCCGTACTCAAATCCTTATATATGCCCCACTACACGAGTCAGAATAATTAAAGCAAACAGTTTACGATTAAACTTAGAAAAATCCAACTGAGTTTTCTAAGTTAAAACACGGTACAAACAGCGTGTTGCCGACGAGCCACCCCCCTTAATGCGTTAGCTTACCGTGACACTGTTTATACTTTTTGCCTGATCCACAAGGACAGGGATCATTGCGGCCAATTTTTTTGCCTTCGCGAATAAAGGGCTGTGGCACTGGCGGAGCTTGTTCTGCGCTGTGCGCTTGCGCATCGGCAGATTCTTGTTGTAAAACGGAGGCTTGGGCGTGCTCCATTTGCATGGCCTGCTCTTGTTGGCGCCGCCGCTCCTCTTCCATTGCTGCCATTTCTTCTTGAGAGACTGGCTCTACCCGGGCGAGTATGCGAATAGTTTCTGATTTAATGGTTTCCAGCATGGATTGAAATAGCTCGAAGGATTCGCGCTTGTATTCCTGCTTGGGGTTTCTCTGGGCATAGGCGCGCAGGCCAATGCCCTGACGTAGATGATCCATGTTGAGCAAATGTTCCTTCCACTGCATGTCCAGAATTTGCAGCATCACTTGCTTTTCGATTTCCAACAGAACTGGATCCAAGCGCTGACTTTTTTCATCATAGCTTGTTTGTACAGAGGCAATAATTTTTTCCCTCAAGGATTCTTCATGCAGGCTTTCATCGTCATCCAGCCACTGTTGAATAGGCAGGTTCACGTCGTATTCATTGGCAATAAATTGCTCCAGGGCGGGAATATCCCACTGTTCGTCCATACTTTGCCGAGGTATATAGCCACTGACAATGTCATCACAAACATCGTGGCGAACATTGGTAATCACCTCACGAATGGATTCAGCTTCCAGCAGATCATTGCGCTGGTTGTAAACCACTTGGCGCTGATCATTGGCGACATCATCAAACTCAAGCAATTGCTTGCGGATATCAAAGTTGCGCCCCTCGACTTTTCGCTGTGCTTTTTCAATGGCATTGGTGACCATTTTGTGCTCGATTGCTTCGCCTTTATCCAGGCCCAGGGACTGCATAAAGGTGCGCACACGGTCCGACATAAAGATACGCATTAAATTGTCTTCCATGGATAGGTAGAAGCGAGATAAACCCGGATCACCCTGACGACCGGCACGACCGCGAAGCTGATTGTCGATGCGGCGGGATTCGTGGCGCTCGGTGCCTAGAATATGCAAGCCACCCGCGTCCAGCACTTGCTGGTGGCGCTGTTGCCAATCGGCCTCCAGGGCTTTTACTTTGTCATCGGTGGGTTTTTTGAGTGCGGCCAGTTCCGCGTTGAGATTCCCACCCAGCACAATATCGGTGCCGCGCCCGGCCATATTGGTGGCGATGGTGACGGCCTTGGGTCGGCCCGCCTGGGCAACAATGTCTGCTTCTTTTTCATGGAACTTTGCATTTAATACTTTGTGGACAATGCCCGATTTTTTCAGCCGCCGGGACAGCTCTTCAGAGGATTCCACCGAGGCAGTGCCCACCAGGATGGGCGCGTTTTGCTCTTGGTATTTGACAATGTCTTTGACAATGGCGTCGTACTTTTCCTCAATAGAGAGGTAGATAAGGTCATTGAGATCTTGTCGGGTGATGGCTTTATTGGTGGGAATAACCACCACATCGAGACCATAAATTTGCTGGAATTCAAAGGCTTCTGTGTCGGCGGTGCCGGTCATGCCCGATAGTTTAGGATAAAGGCGAAAGTAATTCTGAAAGGTGGTGGACGCCAGTGTTTGCGACTCATCCTGAATGGAGACACCTTCTTTGGCTTCGATGGCCTGGTGCAAACCCTCTGACATACGTCGCCCAGGCAGAGTGCGCCCGGTGTGTTCATCAATCAGTAAAATCTCGCCATCTTGTACGATGTACTGTACATCGCGCTGCATAATCGCATGGGCTTTAAGCCCAGCGTGCACATGGTGCAATAGACTTAAATTGGTTGCCGCGTAAAGACTATCACCTTCACCCAACAAACCCATTTTAGACAGAAGGTCTTCGACTTTTTGGTGGCCTTTTTCAGTGAGTTCTACCTGTCGCTGTTTTTCGTCGATGGTAAAGTCGCCTTTGGGTTCGGGTCTTTCCCCGTGTTTAGGCAATTCTTGTTCAAGAATATGGCCTTCGAGTGTTGGAATTAGCTGGTTTATTTTCTTGTACATCTCAGCGTTGTTTTCCACTTGGCCAGAAATAATTAAAGGCGTTCGCGCCTCATCAATAAGAATGGAATCGACTTCATCGACAATAGCAAAGGCCAGCGGCCGCTGCACTCGCTGCTCTTTGCTAAAGGCCATATTGTCGCGGAGATAATCAAAGCCAAATTCATTATTGGTGCCATAGGTGATCGCTGCTGCGTAGGCTTGTTGCTTGCTATCGTTGTCTTGCATGCTTTGAATGATGCCCACCGTCATACCGAGAAATTCATAAATCGGTCTCATCCAATTGGCATCACGTGCCGCCAAATAGTCGTTAACGGTCACCACGTGCACACTACCCGCCAAGGCGTTGAGGTAGGCAGGTAGTGTGGCCACCAGGGTTTTACCCTCACCGGTACGCATCTCAGCAATACGACCTTCATGCAGGGTAATACCGCCGATCAACTGCACATCGAAATGTCTAAGACCAAGGGTGCGCTTTGAGGCTTCTCTGACGACAGCAAAGGCTTCTGGGAGCAGCTTGTCCAGGCTTTCTCCTTGTTGAAGGCGGTGTCGAAAATCATCTGTTTTTGCTTTGATGGCGTCATCTGCAAGCGCTTCCAACTCTGGTTCAAGGGCATTAACGCGCTTAACCAGTTTTTCCATACGCTTTAATTCACGCCCATTTTTTGAGCCAAACAGGGCCCGAAAAACTTTAACAAACATAGACAAACCCAAACTATTGTGATTAGCAGAAGTTCACCAAAGCCTGTGTGACAGTGACGGGCTTTGGTGAATAAGTCAGCGGCAAGTAAACCGCAAGGGTCGCGGTTTCGCAAGCGCTAAGAGAAGTACTCGGGGAAGAAAAAATTAACGATGGGTGCGTTGAATGTAAGAGGCGGGGTCAACCGCACGACCGTACTTAAAGACTTCGAAGTGAACATGGGGGCCTGTGGACCGGCCAGTGGAGCCCATCAGCGCAATCACCTGCCCTTTTTTGACCACATCACCCACTTTTACCAGGTTTTTCTTGTTGTGAGCATATCGGGTTCTAAAGCCGCCGCCGTGGTTGATTTCAACGAGACCGCCATATCCACCCCTTTCGCCCGACTCTACAACAACTCCGGCGGCAACGGCAATGATGTCTGAGCCCATTTTACCGGCGAAGTCAATGCCGCTGTGCCAGGCTATTTGGCCATTGAAGGGATCGGTACGGCGACCATAACGAGAAGAAATCCACCCTCTTTTGATTGGCCGACCGGCCACAAACACATCATCTTGCAGTTTGCGCTCGGCCATTAGGGCTTCAAGGGTTTCAAGCTGCTGCTCGCGGTCGTGAATTTGGGCGACAAGCTGGTCGACTGCGGTTAAGAATTCAGGTGGCTGATAGGCTTCTCCGAGATTGGGGCTTTCGGGGCCGCCGACAGCGGGGGGCAGGTTAAAGTCAAACTCGCCTTTATCCAGCTTGGCCATGGTGGTCAGGCGCTCGCCGAGGGCATCGAGGCGGACCAGGCGAGCCTGAAGCTCTGCCATACGCAGGGTGAGCGCATTTAACTCTATGGTTGATTGTCGGCGAGCCTTGTTAACTTCTTGTTTTTGCTGAGATAAATCTTTAGACCACTTTTCCGCCATATCGGCGGTCATGACATCAGTGCCGGTGCCGGTATCACTGAACTTTGTCCCTAAATAGACGCCCAGCCCCAGAGGCAAACCCAATACGCAGATGGACAATAGTGCGCGGGTCCAACCACCCAATGACAGGTGGCGAACGTTTCCGTGGTATTTGCTGACAACAATGACTTTCATAAACAATTAAGGGCTTTCGATCATAAGATTTCAGATGGTAATAATGTATGGTAGCAATACCTTTAGTAACGCATCTGGCAACAGTTTTAGTTTGCAATGCCGGTATTCTACCCACTCGCTAAGGAGCTAATATCGGTCATTTTTCGTAGAAAACGAGCGCTGACATTACATTTTTTAGTGAAAATAATCAACTATTTATAAAATATGGTCGAAAAAACAAAGAATTACAAACCCTTCTTAAGACTGTTTTTATATTAGCGATCACTTCGTTATGGTTAATTTTACTGGGGACCTAAAGGCCAAAGGCCCAGCAACTTGCCGGGCCTAAGGTGTCAACACAAACAAAAAGGATCAATTTTCATACAGCCATGGCCAGCTTACCGTAGGAAATAGGCGCTTCTGCCTCATTCTCAAAGGTAACCACTTCCCAGGCGTCGGTCTGTGCAATTAGCTGCCTTAGTGACTTGTTGTTAAGCGCATGACCGGATTTATGGGCACGAAATTCGCCAATTAGACTATTGCCAAGCAAATAGAGGTCACCGATGGCATCTAGCATTTTATGTTTAACAAATTCGTCCTCATAACGTAAACCGTCTTCATTCAGTACGCGGAATTCATCAACCACGATGGCGTTGTCCATACTGCCGCCCTTGGCCAAACCTTTGGACCGCAAATATTCGATTTCATGCATAAAGCCAAAAGTACGCGCGCGACTCACTTCTTTCACAAACGAGGTACTGGAAAAGTCAATGGAAGAAGACAGCGAACGGTGGTGAAATGCAGGGTGGTCAAACTCAATGCTAAAACTGACTTTAAAGCCATCAAAGGGTTTAAAGCTTGCGGTTTTATCGCCTTCTTTGACGATCACGGGCTTTTTAATGCGAATAAACTTTTTAGGAGCCGATTGCTCCTGAATGCCTGCAGACTGAATCAAGAAAACAAAAGGACCTGCACTGCCATCCATAATAGGCACTTCCGCTGCTGTTAATTCGACAATGGCGTTATCGATGCCAAGGCCTGCCATGGCGGACAGCAGGTGTTCAACGGTAGACACTTTTACATCGCCTGATGTCAGTGATGTGGATAGGGTTGTCTCGCCAACATTTTCAGCTTTTGCGGGAATTTCAACAACGGGGT
>JBCBZU010000235.1:0-4376 GCA_039815165.1 Pseudomonadota bacterium | reverse complement strand
GACAGGCCGCTGGAGTGGCGCTTTGCGGAGAATATTGGCATCCAGATCCAACTCCAAAATAGTATTAGAACGGTCAATAGCACTTAGCCTGTAAGCCGATTCTACAGAAGTCTCTTTGGTTTCAGTGATATTGGCTTGAATTGAAATAAACCGTTCGAGCTCGCCATTGGCATCAAATACCGGGTTAATCGCTAGCGATATCCAATAAGGCTTGCCCTCATTATCATAGTTAAGTATTTCGTCATAAAATGGTTCTCGCTTGCTAAGCTTTTCACGAATTCTCGCCACTGTGTCGGCGTCGGTGTGTTCACCTTGCAACAAGTGTCCAGGTTTTTTACCCATAGACTCTTCGGAGGAGTAACCGGTTAAACGGCTAAAGCCTGGGTTTACATATTCAATCAAACCCTGCTTATTGGTTATCACAACGGAATTGTCGGTTTCATCAGCAACCAAAGAGAGTATTTTGAATTGTTCGCGGGCATTAACCGCATCGGTAATATCGTTAGCAAAAGCCGTATACAGTGTTTTCCCGGAAGCCTTAACCTGAGACATGGATATCTTAGTCCAAAGCTGTTCGCCGGATTTTATGCTAATTTGCACCTCGTGGGCGCGACCGACAACCTTATCAATATCTGTAGTATTTTTATCGCCGGGATTGATTGCATCAGGCAATAACACGCTGGCATTTTCCCCGACTATTTCTTCTTTCTTAAAACCCCACAAGTTCTCCGCGGCAGTATTAAAAAATGTAATTTTATTTTCCTCATCGATAGAAACAACTGCGTCGATAGACTGTTCCAATGTCTCCCTCAGCACAATTTGCACTTCCTGAATTTTGCTCCGCATAATGTCCAATGCATTAAGCATGTCGCCGGTTTCATCCATAGCGGTATTAGTCAAATCTATATCATAATTACCTTTGGCCATGTGATTTGCGGCGGATATGGCTGTTTTCAGATTGTATTCAACTCTGGCCGCAACAAATCTCACCAATAGAAAACCGATAATAGTCGGTATGATAAAACCGATAACGCTACCTATCAGGGCTATAAATTCATGGCCAGTGGCTTTTTTAATGCTTTTTTAATGCTTTTTTCTGTGAAATGTTCAATATCCAACAGGGCTTCTTCCAGTTCACGGTCAATTTGGTCCTGTAGGGCCTCCGCGTCATAGGTCAACTTATGGGCTTTATCCATCTCCCGCTTATCGATAAAAGCAAATATCTCATTTGCCATAGCGGCATACTGATGATGTTCTTTATTAATCTTTTTAATTGCAACTTGTATATTTGCAAACTTTTTGGCTGAATCTTTGGAATTTGCATGCAGCTTTGCGTCTTCAACAAAAATAACCATTTCATCCATTTCAGACTCAAAGGTATTGCTCAATTTGTTAAAATATACTTTTTGTTTTTCATAGTCTATTTTAATTTCCTCATCCTCATCCTCATCCTCATCCTCATCAATAAGCTCTCCTTCTCGCAGTGCCTTCTCGAAGATAATGGCTTGATGCAGTTGATGGATGGTTGCCTGGGTAAACTTTTCGGTTAGGATAATATCGTAATCGGCAATTTCCTTAAGTTCACCGCCAATTTTTACCAGCTGAAAAACCGTAAAAAGACCGCTAATGACAAATAGTGAAAGCACTATCATCATCGCAGTAGACAGTTTTTTTGATATTTTTAAATTTTCAAATTTCGACAGTATTGCTTGCACCTTTTGCTACCTCTTTGACTAATCATCGTCCATCTGTTCACGTAAATTCTTAAGCAATATACTTTGTCGCTGCACGATATATTGAATGAGTTTTTCTCTATCTGCGTCATTTAAATCGGTAAATTTAATGCGCAACATATGTTGACCGCTCTCAATTGGCTGGCACTCGACAACCTGACCGGTGGCGTATACCTGTTCTTGAGACGATTTAAGATATAAGGTTAATTGCAATAAAGTTTCCTTCTCGAAATCTTCATCAGCCACAAACGCAATACCGGAGGCACTGATGCTGGCATCTTCGATGCGTTTAATATTTTGCTGGACGGACAAATCGTTCAGCTCAAAAATATCTATCAAAGTATCGACTTTTTTATTGATCGCCGCTACGGCTTTAGCGGCTTGTGGATTTAACACTGTTAATTCCGCCAGGCTGTGGTTAATCGCATCGTTATGTCGCTGCAATAATTCAGGGACATCGACCTGATCATGGGTTTTCTCATCTGGCTCACGGTTATCTTCATCTTTATTAAACACTTCATAGCTTACGCCAATCGCATCGGTAATGCGAAAGAAACCCCGTCTGTCCTCTTGCTTAACCATTTTCATTAGAATACTTCATCCGGGCTTAGGTTAAATAAATATTCAGGGTCAAGATCTAGATTTTTCAAGATATCTTGACCCTCTTGCTGAAGCACCTCTTTTTCCTCTTCGGTAATATCCTCACCGAGACCCTGCCGTATGACAATTTCCACCCGACGATTGCGCGCCCGGTTTTGACGGGTACTGTTATCCACCAGCGGCTGGGTATCCGCCAAACCTGAGACTTCAAACCGGCGGCGGTTAATTTCACCGTCCTTCATCAGTTCTTCTGCAACCGATACCGCGCGAGAAGTGGACAATTCCCAATTGGAGCGATAGCGCAATGAACGGCGAATGGGGATATTGTCGGTGTGGCCCTGCACTTGAATCTTACCGGGCTTTTGCATCAACACACCGCGAATTTCATCCATTACGTCAAAGTAATCATCGGCCAATTCATGGGAACCCGATTTAAAGGAGCCCTTTTCACGGATGCGGATAATAATTTTGCGACCTTCGGTCTCGACCTCTATTTCACCGGCGACAATTTCATCTTCCAGGGCATCAGCCAACTGTTGCGCATCTTGCTTGGTTTCTTCGATAAGTTCCTCTAAGCGCTGGCGAATTTTGGCTTTTACACCGGCTTCTTGTGCAACATCCCCCGCCTCTACATCGTATTCTTGGTTGCACTGCACCTCGAGACTCATCTCAGTGACATCGTCGGTTTTTTGCCAAATTTCATTGATGGGGGTTGGGCTGGGAATACCTGGACTGAATTCCTGGGCAATAATACTGGTGCCCTTGGGAACGTCGACAACGTTGAGCTTGTTCTGCACCCCAAAGGCCTGGGCCATAGAGCCCGCCAGGCGCTTAAACTTCATGGCATCCATTTCAGAAAATGACAGCAGCAGCACAAAGAAGCACATTAACAAAGACATTAAGTCGGCAAAGGTTGCCATCCATGCTGGCAGGCCGTCCGGGCATTCGCATTCATGTTCGTCGTCGTCATTCATCTCAGTGCGATCTCTTGCTCACTCATCGGCATGGGGTACTAGCCCTCGGCATCCGCTTCACGCTTGCCTTCGGGCAGATAGTTACGCAACATACTGTCAATTACACGGGGATTTTGGCCATTTTGTATGGCTAGGAGTGCGTCAATGACGAGGTTTTTAAGCAATACATCGTCCGCTGCTTTTGAAGTCAATTTATCAGCCAAGGGTTCACAGAAACCGTTGGCAAGTATGGCGCCGTAGAGTGTCGTTAGCAGTGCCACTGCCATTGCCGGGCCGATGGCTTTGGGATCAGACATGTTGGCCAGCATCGCCACCAGACCAACGAGGGTGCCAATCATCCCCATAGCCGGTGCCATACTCGCCATATTGGTAAAAATGGAGGCGCCTATCTTGTGGCGCTTTTCCGCCTCAGTTCTCTCTTTACCGAGCAAGGCTTTGACCACATCGGGGTCGTGACCATCGACCAGTAGCTGAATGCCTTTTTGCAGAAAGTCACTGCTTACCTCTTTTCCCTCAAGAGACAGTAAGCCCCCCTTGCGAGCCTCATCGGCGAGTGCCACAATCTCATCGATTAATTCGGGAATATCAGCAGAGCTGCCTTTAAAGCCTTTACCGGCAATTTTGGTAAAAGCCAAATACTGGCTAAGGCTGTACTTGGCCATAACCGCAGTAAAGGTACCGCCCAGTACAATCACCAGAGAAGGGGCGTTGACAAACATAGTAATATCACCACTCATCATCATGGTGAGTACAATTAAGGCGAGTGCGCCAAGAATACCGATCAGCGTTGCTAAATCCACAAATTACCTCATTGAATACCGGCTGAGACCTGATAAGCGACTAAAAATTAACCGAGACCTTTGCACGAAAGCCATTTTGCTCTTATGCGGCGTTAAAAATGTACTCAATCGGTCATTTATTACCTATAAACTCCCTCTTTCCGTGCATTTTTGCCTTGCCGAAGACCAAGCGGGGCGGCAGCGCAGGTGGCAGCGGCGCCGATTCCTCTTCTGGTAACAGTGCTAGAAGGCCTCGTGAAGACCAAGGTGGAGTGGAACGAGGCAGCGAG
>JBCBZU010000428.1:0-2474 GCA_039815165.1 Pseudomonadota bacterium | reverse complement strand
GGAAAAACATAAACGCGGTGGCGTTCCTCTGTACTTGTTGTTTCCGGCAGAAGTGAATGCTGAGCCATCGGTATTGCCGCAGATTTTAACGCCCGCTGGATTTCAGGCGCAACTGGACGCCATTTAAACAAAACGGCGTCAAAGTAAAAGACTAAAGCCGTTTTGTATTTATTGAGCCTCACTTTTTACAACAGCTTTCACAAAAGCTTTCAGACAAGCACTCTACACATCATACTTGGGTAAATGCTTAGGGAACACGGTACTGAAGTCAAGGCTGTGTTGCCAAGGTTTTTTCGACTCTCCTACCCACTGCTAAAACATCCACTCGCTTTTTTATAACGAAACCATTAATACCTTTGCCGGGAATCTAAAAAAGCGCTATAAGAGCCGAGTGAGGCCTTAGGGCTTGATTAATTTGATTTAGCATATAAAACCAGCAAAAAATGCGGTCATCTTCGGCGAAAAGTCGCTAAAATAACAAAATTTCCAGTTTTTATAGACTTTCAGTGTTTTTTGGGGCAAACTCGCCGCCTGTTAATGATTGCACGGTGAGTAACAATGGCGACTTTACTTGTTCTCCATGGCCCGAACCTCAACTTGCTTGGTACACGAGAACCCGAAGTCTATGGCTCAACAACACTCGAAGAGATTAATTTATCGCTTAGCGAGCAGGCCCGTGACCAGGGCCATCACTTGTTGAGCCTGCAAAGCAATGCCGAATATGAACTGATTGAACGCATACATGAGGCCAGGCAAGAAGGGGTTAATTTTATTATTTTTAATCCGGGGGCATGGACTCATACCAGTATTGCATTGAGAGATGCCCTAAGCGCGGTTGGAATTCCCTTTATTGAAGTTCACTTGTCGAACATTTATCAGCGTGAAGATTTTCGTCATAAATCGTATTTTTCAGACATTGCCGAAGGCGTAATCCTTGGCTTTGGAGCGCTGAGCTACTCGCTGGCTTTAACCGCAGCAATGGATTTACTTTAAGCCACTGCGCTAATACCGATGGCGCCATGTCAATGGCAAACCACAATCCGGGTTTAATGACTAATGACACTACTATCCAAGAGAGAATAATTAATGGATATCCGCAAAATTAAAAAACTCATAGAATTATTGGAAGAATCCGATATCGGTGAAATCGAAATCAAAGAAGGTGAGGAATCGGTTAGAATCAGTCGCGGCGGTCAACCAGCCCCGGCCACTATGCCGCAATATTTTCCCGTACCCCCCGCAGCCGCTGCTGCTCCCGTGCCCGCCGCAAACAGTGGGCCAAGTGCTGCTGAAACGGCACCCGAAAACACTGAAACAAGCAGTGGTCATATGATTAAATCGCCCATGGTTGGGACTTTTTATCGCTCCCCAAGCCCTGGCTCTCCTGCCTTTGTGGAGGCCGGCAAAGCGGTTAAGGCCGGCGATGTTATCTGCATTGTCGAGGCCATGAAAATGATGAACCAGATTGAGGCAGATAAGGCCGGGGTCATTGAAGCCATTCTCGCCGAAGATGGTGAGCCCGTTGAATTCGACCAACCGCTGGTGACTATTAGTTAATCGTTCGGCTAGTTAATAGTCCGGCGCTTGCAAGCCTTGATCTCTAAGAGTGTGGGTAAATGATTGAAAAAATGTTAATCGCCAACCGTGGCGAAATTGCCTTGCGCATCCTGCGTGCGTGCAAAGAAATGGACATCAAAACCGTTGCTGTCCACTCCAGTATTGACAGAGACCTTAAACACGTTCGCCTGGCGGACGAGACCGTGTGTATTGGCCCCAACCCTTCTGCAAAAAGCTATCTCAATATTCCCGCGATTATTAGCGCTATGGAAATCACTGACTCTATCGCCGTCCATCCCGGCTATGGTTTTTTGGCAGAAAATGCCGACTTTGCGGAGCAGGTGCAAAAAAGCGGCTTTACGTTTATCGGGCCGGATGCCGATGTGATTCGCCTAATGGGCGATAAAGTCTCTGCCATCGAAGCGATGAAAAAGGCAGGCG
Source organism: Pseudomonadota bacterium (assembly GCA_039815165.1). Taxonomy (GTDB): domain Bacteria; phylum Pseudomonadota; class Gammaproteobacteria; order Pseudomonadales; family Cellvibrionaceae; genus CANLBN01. Next base: position 476 of record JBCBZU010000428.1, on the reverse strand, counting down.
TTCCCACTGTGCCGGGCTCCGACGGACCTCTGCCGGACAACAAAGAGCGCTGTCTGGATATCGCCAGAGACATTACTTACCCGGTGATTATCAAAGCCGCTGCCGGTGGCGGCGGCCGCGGTATGCGGGTGGTCCACACAGAGTCTGCGCTGATGAATTCGATTCATGTTACCAAAGGCGAGGCGGGCGTTGCCTTTGGTGATGATACTGTCTATATGGAGAAGTTTCTCCGGAACCCTCGCCACGTAGAAGTCCAGATTATTGCCGATGGCCAGGGAAATGCTATTCACTTGGGTGATCGCGACTGTTCTCTGCAACGCCGCCACCAAAAAGTGATTGAAGAAGCACCGGCCCCGCATATTCCCGATGATGCTCGCCAATCGGTTTATGATGCTTGTATAAAGGCTTGTATCGATATTAACTATCGTGGTGCTGGCACTTTCGAGTTTCTTTACGAAGAGGGTCAGTTTTACTTT
>JBCBZU010000153.1:0-5866 GCA_039815165.1 Pseudomonadota bacterium | reverse complement strand
TCGAGATCGTGACCAATATGGGTTAGATAAGCCGTCTTAGGTTTAAGGCTTGCAATAATCTCTAAGGCCTCATTGAGGCTATTGTGATTACTCGGGTTTGCCTTGGGCGGATAAGTGCAATCAATAACTAAGGTTTGCACTCTTTTGTGAAGCAAAAAATCCAGAGTATTCTCCGGCAGCCCCAGGGTATCGGTTAGATAAGCAATTGAGTGTAAACCGCTATCAATATAATAACCGACACAGGGTTTGGAGTGATTCAAGGGCACCGGGGTAATCAAAATTCCTAGCATTTCCACGGGCTCAAATAGTGTTAATGGGTCTTGAAACGCTAGTATACCGGGATGTTTAAACAGATCATCACAACCATTGGGATCATCGGGACCGTACACGGGAATTTGACAATTTTTACCCCAGCGCAAATGAAATAAACCCTGCACGTGGTCCATATGGTAGTGGGTTAGCAATATGCCGTTTAACCGATCTGGAGGGAATTGTTCGGCTAGATTTGTTTGTCCCGCATCAAGCAAAATAGTGCCTTCTTCTGTCTCTATTTTTGCACTACAGGGGCCGCGGCGATAGTCAATAATATTGCGTGCTCGCACACAAGCGGCACATTCGCAGCCATAACAGGGAACCTGCCTGGCATTCCCGGTTCCCAAAAATTGAAATTCCACAAAGACAGCCCCCCTAAACCCGTTGACTAATGATATTTTTTAGTTGTTCGTAAGCCACTAAAAACTCGCCGCTGTTATCGATGCTAGTATCGGTTTGACAGGAAAAGTGTAATCGTGAGTGTCTGTCCAGGCGCTGCTTAATTTGCTCTTCTGACTCTCTGTTACGCAAGGCTAAGCGCTGCTGCAAGACATCGTCAGCAACGCTTACTTCTATACTGATTAGGGTCTTGGGAAATAAAGCCTTTGCCATTGGCAAATAGGCCCGAGAACCATTGACAATGACGGATAAGCCCGCATCGAGCCAGTGCTTTAGTTCAACGCCAACTGCATAATCGCAGCCATTCGCCTGCCAGCTTAAAGCGAAAAGACCTTGTTGTTTTCTAAGCTTATAATCCTGCGGTGTCAGGCTAATAAAGTTTTCATTATTATTGTCTGCCTGCCAATCGCGGGTAATATAGCGATGGGCGACCACAAGCGGTAAGCTATGTTCGGCAATATCCGCTTGGCAGGCCTGTAACAGGCTGTCTTTACCAGAACCAGAGGCACCTACCAGATAAAAAAGCGTTGCTTCTGTGCCCATTGAGTATTTACCTATAAAAAACTAAAAGATACGCTTGCCTTCACGCCACACATGTTGCACGACGGGCAAGTCACCATCGCGCTGTATATGCACTAAATCGGCACGCTTGCCAATGGCGATCTCACCGCGATCGTTTAAACCGGCGGCATTGGCTGGATTTTTGGTGACGGTGTTAATGGATTTCGCCAGATCATAATCATTGTCTAAACGCTCTAGAATAAACGCGGCATGGAGAATACTCGCGGGGCAATAGTCCGACGATAGAATATCCAAAACGCCCTCTTGTGCGAGTTCATGTGCGGCAATATTACCTGAATGAGACCCCCCCCGGACCACATTGGGTGCGCCCATCAGTACCCGCATGCCCCGCTGATGTGATTCAACTGCCGCCACTTTTGTAGTCGGAAACTCGGCAATGGTCATGCCAAAATCCGCTGATTCTACTACGTGTTCATAGCTTGCATCGTCGTGACTGGCCACCGGAATTTGGCGCTGGTGACACATATCGACAATTTGTCGACGGTGCTTATCGCTGTATTGAGCACTATTGGCCTTTTGTTTTTCAATAAACAAACGTAGTTCATCATCTGATAAACCATATTTACCCTGATAGTAGGTTTTATACTTGTCCATTTTGGTAAATTGTCGCTGCCCCGGCGAGTGATCCATCACTGACACCAAGTGTACATAGGCATCGTCAATCAAATTTTCAAAAAAAGAAACAACATCTTTATGACAGACTTCACACCGTAAATGCAAAAAATGCTCTGCGCGCAGCAAGCCTTTTTCTTGGGTGGATTCAATCGCCTCCAACATCGCCTGTAAATTTTTAAGCCGCTGACTGTTTTCATTCACATCACCCAAGGCAACCGCATCAAACACGGTTGTAATACCGGCTGCAACTAATTGCGCATCGTGGGCGATGACTGCGGGCTGACCTGGCCAGGTTACTTTAGGCCGGGGGCTAAAATGCTTTTCTAAATTATCGGTATGCAACTCAATGAGTCCGGGAATGAGGTAGCCACCGTCCAGATCAATAGCACCAGACACAGCACAGGTTTGACTCTCAATACTGGTAATAAGGCCATCTGCTGTGGTCAAGGTGCCCTTCAGCACTTCGTCGCCCAGCACTAAGTGCACATTTGTGAATATATTCACTGTCATGCCGCAGACTCCGATAAATAAATTAACTTATCCGCTACTGCATCGCGTACTTCTTCATCGTGAAAAATGCCGACAATGGCCGAACGATCGTGTTTTGCTTCATTGATTAGTTCAATAACGACTTTTCGGTTAACGGCATCCAGTGATGCGGTGGGTTCATCAAGAAACAAAATTGGATTAGGCGCAATAAAACCGCGGGCAATATTGATCCGCTGTTGTTCGCCCCCCGAAAACGTGGTTGGCGATAGCGACCATAGTGATTCGGGAATATTTAATCTGTGCAACAGATCCTGTGCTTTTGCTAAAGCCTGCTGCTGCGCTATGCCGCGAATCAGCAGTGGCTCCATCACAATGGCAATAGCGGGCACACGCGGGATCACTCGTAAAAATTGACTTACATAGCCGATAATATGCTGGCGCAGATAGTAAATATTTTGCGTGGATGTATTGGCAATATCGATAATACCGTCATCAAAATGCACGTTGATTCTACCTTCTGAAAGCACATAGTTACCGTACAAACATTTGAGCAAGGTACTTTTACCCATACCACTGCGCCCAACTAAAGCCACACACTCCGCCTCGCTTACCTGTAGAGAAAAATCAGACAGTACTGGGAGGCGCGTTTTGTTTTGCAAGTGCAGTTGAAAGTGTTTATGTAAAGACTCAACTGATAGCCGTATAGTGTTGTTTGCCGCGATTGCATTAGCACTCATTACTCTTTGTCATCCTTTGGTTAGGGAGTTAATACTGACGATACCAGCAGTTGCGTATAGGCATGCTGTGGGTCATCTAATAGTTGGTCCGTTAAACCGGTTTCAACTACCTTACTGTTTTGCATAACCATTAAGCGATGACATAGCAGCCGTGCGACGGCTAAGTCATGGGTCACTATAATGACAGAAAGCTGCAATTCTGTGACTAATGTGCGAATAAGGTCGAGAAGCCGGGCCTGCACAGATACATCCAGACCACCGGTGGGTTCATCCATTAACACCATGCGCGGGCGTGTGGCAAGTACGCGGGCAATCTGTAGCCGCTGCTGCATGCCACCCGAAAAGGTGTAGGGGTAGTCATCAATACGATCCGTTTGAATGTCCACCTGCTCAAGCCAATGGCGGGCGCTTTGGCGGATATTGCCGTAGTGACGATCACCCACCGCCATTAGGCGCTCGCCAATATTGGCTCCCGCAATGACGCGCAAACGCAAGCCATCTCTTGGGTTTTGGCGGATCACCCCCAACTCGCTACGCATCAGCAGTCGGCGCTGGGCTTCACTAACAGAAAATAGATTTAGGGCTTCACCATGGCTGGATTGAAAAATAATATTGCCGTGATCAGGTTCAATTTCACCACTAAGGCAGCGCAATAATGTCGTTTTACCGGAACCGGATTCCCCAACTATGCCCAGTACTTCACCCGGAAATAAATCTACGTCAACATCCTGACAGCCACGGTTTATGCCATATAACTTAGCAAGTCCGCTCACTTGTAAAATGGGCTGTGTGTTTAATTGAGGTAATTTCATCAGGCGTCGCTCTGCTTTGTCTGCTGCTTGCGTTGTTGACAATAGTGGGAGTCAGAACAAACAAACATGCGACTGCCTTTATCATCGGTAATGACCTCATCCAAAAACGCATCCGTGCTGCCGCACAGTGCACAGCATTGGTCCCATTGCTGTATCTCGAATGGATGGTCTTCAAAGTCTAAACTTTTTACATCGGTATAGGGCGGGATCGCATAAAGTCGCTTTTCTCTGCCCGCACCAAACAGCATCAAGGCTTCACTCTGATGCATTTTTGGGTTGTCAAATTTAGGGATTGGTGAAGGGTCCATTACATAGCGCTGATTGACCAGAGCAGGATAAGCGTAGGTTGTGGCGATATGGCCGTGGTGGGCAATGTCTTCATACAACTTCACATGCATAACACCGTACTCTTCCAGAGCGTGCATTTTTCGCGCTTCTGTTTCACTGGGTTCAATAAAGCGCAGTGGATCGGGAATGGGTACTTGTAATACTAAAATTTGATCGCGACTTAATGGCTGTTCGGGTATGCGGTGTCGAGTCTGAATAAGGCTTGCGTCGGCGCTTACTGTTGTGGTTTCAACTTGTGAGGTCTTTTCAAAAAAGCGGCGAATACTCACTGCATTTGTGGTGTCGTCGGCACCTTGGTCAATGACTTTTAAAACATCATCACCACCGAGAATGCTGGCCGTCACTTGTACGCCTCCGGTACCCCAGCCGTAAGGCATTGGCATTTCTCTTCCCGCAAAGGGAACCTGATAACCGGGAATGGCAACCGCTTTTAACAGACCACGCCGTATTGAGCGCTTTGTCTGTTCATCCAAGTATGCAAAGTTATACGCTGGCTCATCAAGCATTTTGGTAATGCTCCTGGTTGTCATCTTCACTAGGGCTATTGGCTGAATGGCGTTTTTCATATTCCGCTCGCATCTTTCGCACCAGGGCCAACTCAGACTGAAAATCAACATAGTGCGGAAGTTTTAGGTGGGATACAAAGCCAGAGGCTTCCACATTGTCACAGTGGGATAGTACAAACTCTTCCTGCGCTGCGGGGGTGTCGGTGACCTCGCCTAATTCTTTCGCTTGTAGTGATCGATCGACCAGTGCCATGGCCATGGCCTTGCGCTCACAAAAGCCAAAACTAATGCCATAGCCTTGGGTAAACTGCGGAGGTTGTTGCCGATTGCCCACAAACTGATTAAGCATTTCACATTCAGTGATACAAATCTCACCTAAGCAAATATCAAAACCGAGTTCTTCAATAAATAAAGACACTTCAACATGGCCCATGCGAATTTCCCCTGCAAAGGGATGGGTGCGGCCATAACCTCTCTGGGTTGAATAGCCCAGGGACAGCAAAAAACCTTCATCAGCGCGGGCTAATTGCTGTAAGCGCGTCGATCGAGTGCTTGGGTATTGCAGTGGTTCTCGGGTAATATCGCCGACAGTATGCGCGTTATTGTGGTTATCAGTCGTGTTACTGGGCAACAGCCCCTCTTGTTTTAAATAATTCAGTATGTGGGGGTAATGATGATTATCGCCGGCGGTGATTTGGCTTGGTGCTGTGTTTTTTTGTTGATCCGTTTGACCATCCGGCTTGCGCTCATATAGCGAAAAATCCAATAAGCGGTGGGTATAGTCAAAGGTTGGACCCAATATCTGACCACCGGGGATATCTTTATAAATTGCGCTAATTCTGCGCTCAATGCGCATGGCGGCGGTGTCAATTGGCTGACTGATACCGATGCGTGGCAAGGTTGTTCGATAGGCCCTAACTAAAAAAATTGCCTCGAGTACGTCACCCATTGCCTGCTTTAATGCCAGCGCTGCCAAGTGTGCATCATACAGTGAGCCCTCTGTCATTACTCTATCGACCGCAAGGGACATTTGCTGTTTAATTTGCTCCACACTAATTTCGGGCAC
>JBCBZU010000413.1:0-2595 GCA_039815165.1 Pseudomonadota bacterium | reverse complement strand
AGCAGGGCTTAAAGCAAAGGCAACAACACCGATAGCCAGCAGCAGTGTGGACAGAAGAAAGATCAGATAACGGGAAGTTTTAACGGCCATAATATCTTTTGAAAGTCTTGAGATTGATTAGTAAATATAACACAGTTTTGTGAAAATACTGTCTGAGATATCGATTCTTCTCAATCTCATATTCTTTTCTGTTTCTTTACCTGTCTATACAAACAAAGGGTAGCCCTAAAAATGGGATTTTTCCCCGATACACAGCATGTATTTGACTATAAAAGGCGGTTATTGTGCTTACAATAAACAACCGTTGGCAGTAAAGTAGGCTTTTGCTATGAACTGTTGTCGGTTAGCTTCTCTCTTGCTCATCCTTGCTCATCTAGAGCACTGGTTTCAGGACCCTGGTTTCAAGACAAGCACTAGCCAAGAGAAATACTCATTTTAAGGTCAACCGTCAGAATATTGCACAGTTTGTGTACCGAGTCTATGATGTGACACCAGAGATCGGAAGTTATTCACATTTTATTGACGAAATGCGTCCTTTGAACTATTTGACTGACGCCATTGAAAATTGGCGCAACTGTGCGAAGCTGCTTGATTTTCAATGGCTTACATCGGCTATGCCGCTGGCAGGACATCCTTGTCCTGCGTTATTAACGCGACAATTAAAATTGCCGGGTTAATAACTGCAAGCAACTGATAATCTAACAATCCGCCTAATACGAAGAATTCAACATCTGGTCTTGCACTTTACCGCTGGTTGATCATCAGCTATAACACGTGTTTTTTGCCTCGATCGCATAGACGTGAACAGTGATCTTGGATAGGATGGCGTCCTTAGTGTCTATGAGATACCCCGACACCCCGACACCCCGACACCCCGACACCCCGACATAGTGAATTTACCTTAACAGACCCAAATCCATGAAAAAATCCATTGTTCTTAGCATTTTTGGCTTAATTGTCATTATTGGCGTTTTAGTCGCCATCAAAGCCCTGCAGATTGGCGCATTGATTGACTCGGGTAAAAATTTCAGTCCGCCACCCCTGGCGATCTCTTCGGCTGAAGTCAAAGCCGCAGAGTGGGAGAATACACTAAGCGCTATTGGATCTTTAGAGGCGGCAAATGGCTTGGTGATCACTGCCGATTTATCGGGTCGGGTATCGCGGATTTTATTTGAGGCCGGTAGCGATGTGAAAGCCGGTGATCTACTTATTGAACAAGACACCTCTACCGAAAAAGCCCAGTTGCGATCAGCAACGGCATCGGTGGCGCTTGCGAGGAATAATCTTGAGCGAATTGATGAGCTTTATCAAAAGCAAGTGGCATCCAAGTCCGAATTTGATGATGCCCAAACCAGCTACCAATCCGCCCTTGCAGATGCAGATAATATCCGTGCCTCCATAGAGAAAAAAAGCATCCGCGCTCCTTTTGATGGCAGTTTGGGCATTCGTTTAGTCAATCTTGGTCAAACCATCAATGCGGGTGACCCGGTGGTGTCTCTCCAGGCAACCAATCAAATGTTTGTAAACTTTTTTCTGCCGCAGCAGCACTTCTCCAGAGTCGATGTCGACTTACCCGTGCGTTTAGTCAGTGATGCGGTCCCTGGAAAGGTATTTCAGGGCAAAATCAATGCGATTGACCCGGAAATTGACAACAGTACTCGCAGCATTAGGTTGCAGGCTATTTTTGCCAATCCCGATAATGAGCTATTACCCGGAATGTTTGGCAGCATAGATGTGGTGCTACCTGAGCGCAGTTCGGTATTGATGGTGCCCGTGACCGCTATTCAGTACGCTACCTTTGGCGACTCAGTATTTGTCATTGAGTCGCAACCAAGCGAGGGGCCTGACGCGGCGGGGCAGGAGACACTACAAGTTAGGCAGCAATTTGTCAAAACGGGTGAGACTCGCGGCGATTTTGTTGCCGTCGAAAAGGGTTTATCTGCCGGGGAGCGGGTGGTTAGTGCCGGCGCCTTCAAGCTGCGCACGGGGGCAACTGTGATTATCGATAACAGCGCCCAGCCCGACTATTCACTTAAACCAGAGGTTGACAACCAATAACCCCATCGCCGGATTAAAACCAGGACCTATGAAAAGTTTTACTGATCTCTTTGTCTATCGGCCAATATTGGCTATTGTCACAAGCGTTGTGATTGTGCTCGCGGGTATTCAGGCCATGCCAATACCCGGTTTGAGCTCTGATAATTCACTGCCCATTCGCCAGTATCCTCGCAGTGATAACTCGGTCGTTACCATTACCACTGCGTATGTTGGTGCCAGCGCGGAGCTGGTGCGTGGCTTTATTTCGACACCCATTGAGCAGGCCGTCGCCGGTGCCGAGGGAATTGACTATATTCAGTCCACCAGTCAACTGGGGCTGTCTACAATTACCGTCCGTTTAGAGCTTAACTACGACCCCATAAAAGCCCTCTCAGAAATTAATAGTAAGGTTAATCAGGTTCGTGGCGATTTGCCCGCCGAAGCGGAAATCCCGGTCATCAATGTCGAGTCCGCAGACAGCACCTTTGCCTCGGCTTATCTTAGCTTTACCTCTGAGATTCTCGACAATAATCAAATCACCGATTTTCTTACCCGGGT
>JBCBZU010000341.1:0-3088 GCA_039815165.1 Pseudomonadota bacterium | reverse complement strand
TGTAGTTTAAATTAACCACGGTTTTACCGCTAATTAATACCGCCATATTTGCTAATACACCGCCTGCGCTGGTGGGTAATAACAAACCAATATTTTGTTCTGGACTCCGTTTTATTATTTTTCTGGAAAAGGTGATAGATGCCGTTAATGCCTGCTGGGTAGATAAAGACTGGCCAAGAGTATCCACAATTGATACTGTGTTGCCTTGTTTTTTAACAGACTCAATCCAGGCTTTAGGCAAGGTTGGCAAGTGCTGCGCATAAGACTGCCATGAACGAATAGACAAATCAAATACACCTTGCTTAAGTGTACTGGTATCGGTTGTTTTAGGCAAAGGTTTGCCAAAGGCGACGATAAGATCGCGGCGAACTCCCGCACTGCGTAAACGCTTAAAGTTATCCGATGACTTGGAGAATTGGCTGCCCCATAAGCCGCGAAGGTAGAAAGGCTGTATCACCACATCATCATTACACATGGCTGCTGCACGCTCAAAACCAGGACGAAACTGGGCTAAATGACCATTGCGACTAATCATACCTTCAGGAAATAAACAAACCACTTCTCCTTTATTCAACAACTCTGCGGCTTGTTCAAGTGATTGTTGGCTACTGGACCCAGCTTCAATAGGAATACAGCCGAACAGTTTAAAAAACCACTGTAAATACCAACGCTCATAAATACTTTTTAGCATGACAAATCGTACCGGACGCGGACAGGCGATTTGCACAATGGCCCAATCTATCCAACTAATATGGTTACCCAGTAGCAATACCCCTTTTTTTTCAGGAACATTCTTCATTCCCTCTACATTGATACGGTAGCGTCGTGACATAATGTAGGAAAAAAGTAGCCTAACCAAACTTTGTGGTAAACGAATAACGGTATATACACTGCCTATAAGGGCAACAATTGCTATAAGCATCAGCAGGGATTTTGGGCTTAAGCTTAAGAGAGAAAAGCTCACTGTCACCAGCAAAAAAAACAGCATGGATAGGTTTTGCACCAAATTACTGGTGGCAATCAGCTTACCCAGTTCATCTTCTTTGGCATAAAATTGAATCAGTGAGTTAAGCGGTACAATAAAAAAACCACCCATAAAACCGATAAACAAAAAGTTGGCGACCATTGCCCAGTAACTGTCTAAATATGGCAATAAGCACAGGCCCAATGCAAAGCCAATCGCGCCCACCGGGATTAAACCAGTCTCAATATAATTACGGGACAAACGCCCGGCCATGGCAGAACCCAAGGCGATTCCCAAACCACTTGCCCCCAAAATTGCTTGAATAATCACGGTATTGGTTTCACCCAGAGTGAATTTAGCAAAGGCCGGGAAAGCCGCTAACATCACTTGACCAGAAGACCAAAATATGGCGAGACCAATCATTGCCTGACGAATCGCGGGGCGCACCAGTAAGGCCTTAATACTGTCACGGGCTGAGCGACCCGTGGCATAGTCACTGAAACTGAATTTTTTGCGGGTATCGGTTTTCTCAAGCATCGGCAGACGGTACATCATGACCAACTCAATCACGCTATTGATAAGCAATAGCACACCTACTGGCACCAGGTTTTGCAAAATAGCGCTCTCTGTTGTCGCCTCAGCGGTATACCAGTATTCAAAGGCAATGGAGAAAACAAAGGTCCCCATTAACACGGCGATAATGGTTACCGCCTGGGTCAGCCCGTTGGCTTGGGCTAATCGTTGCTTGCCAAATAAGGCTTTTAGATAACCGTATTTGGCTGGGCCGTAAAATGCCGATTGCACGGCGAGTAAAAAAGTCATGGCAAATGCAGCCCAAAACCAGCCAAGAAAATAACAACCAGTAATTGCAGCGGTTAAGCCCACGGCAGCCCATGCCGATAGCTGCATGATGCGGCTCTTGGGGTATTTATCAGAGGCGAAGCCGGCGGGACTAAACAGTAGAATAAACGGCAGTAGAATCAAACCATTGACAATGGCGGTTAAAATGACCTGGGCGGAACCATCGTAGAGTTTGAAAATGGTATTTTGAATAACAATCTTGTGTCCGAGATCGATAAAGGCATTTAGGAATACTGCGACAAGAAAGGGTAAGGCACCGAGGGTTCTGAGCAGTGGCTTCATGGTTTGGGTTTCCTATCGTATTTGGGAAGATCCTAGCATGGGTAAAAGCACATTATAGTGCAACCTAAACGATAATGGTGTCATAATAACGTCCTAAAAGATGCATTAAATAATACTTTTACCGGCAGATTTTGCCGAAGGAAGCATACTATGGCACAGATAGAAAGCTTGGTACATACTCTCAAGAAACAGCTTAAAGCCCATGGACTCACCTATGCGGATGTGGCAGAAGCACTGGGGCTTAGCGAAGCGTCGGTTAAACGTTTGTTTGCTGAGCAGAACTTCACCCTACACCGTCTGGAATCCGTCGCTCAAATGATGAGTTTACAAATATCAGATATAGTAGAACACATGCTAAAAGAACAACCCCAACTGGCTCAATTAAGCGAAGAACAAGAAAAAGAGATTATCAGTGATCCGCTACTGTTAATGATTACCGCTAATGTTATCAACGGCTTAAGCTATAGCGATATCATCAATAAATACAATATTAAGCCCACTGACTGTATTCAAAAACTTGCGCGATTAGACCGTTTAAATATTATCGAACTACTGCCGCACAACCGTATTAAACTACTGATCGCCCCTAATTTTTCATGGATACCCAACGGACCCATACAGACCTTTTATCAGGGGCAATTAGAGCGGGAGTTTTTTCAATGCCGCTTTGACCAAGAGCAGGAGAAACTGGTTGTGCTCAACGGATTGATCACCAAGGAATCCAACGGAGAGTTTCAAAAGAAAATACAGCAATTAGCCAATAGCTTTAATGAGTTGATTAAAGAGGATATGCCCCAGCATATTGATAAAAAATATGGCAATACGGTGGTCATTGCTATAAGGCAATGGCAATACAGCTTGTTTGAAGAATATTTAACCTAAAAACCGCAGTTGAACACAGAATTTACTACCCAGTTTAGAGAAAAGAATACACTGTCATTTCAAACCTTCGGAGGCAGGAGCCGACGTAGAGCGTACAGG
>JBCBZU010000270.1:0-3835 GCA_039815165.1 Pseudomonadota bacterium | reverse complement strand
CGGCAAGCCAACCGAGAAGACGGTTGTACTGGCCACTTCTGGGAAGCACGTTATAAATCCCAGGCACTATTGGCTGAAATAGCCCTAGTGTCTGCAATGGCCTATGTAGATCTTAATCCGATTCGGGCTAATATGGCGAGCAGCCCAGAAACCTCAGATCACACCAGTGTTAAAGAGCGCATCCAACCAACATTTGAGCTGAGCAAAGCAATTCATACGGCCATGAGCACAGGAAATCTTAATGGATTCACTGTTCCGTTAAAACCGTTAATGGCTTTTGATGAAGTTATTACTGGTCAGTTACAAAAGGGCATTCCCTTTAAATTTTCTGATTACCTCACCCTGATCGACTGGACAGGACGTGCCATTAAAGACGATAAGGACCGCTATATCTCCAACCAACTACCGCCTATTTTGGATCGTTTAGCTATTGAACCAGAGGTTTGGCTAGAAAATAGTACACAGTTTGAAGCTCGATACCGTCAACGATTTCATCAAGATCTTTCAAAAACAGTTAGCGATACCGGATAAGTCGCTTTTATCAACCGTTCACAGTCAAGTTAAAATGCCTGTCCAGATTTTATTTTTTTATGCCTGTCCATATTTTTTCTTTTTTTTATGCCTGTCCAGATTTCATTTTTTTTTTATGCCTGTCCAGATTTTATGTGCCTGTCCAGATTTTATGCCTGTCCAGATTTTATTTTTCCAGATTTTATTTTTCCAGATTTTATTTCCAATCGGCCAAGGTTATTGTAGTTTGATAGGCTAGGTTGATTTCGGTTTGACGTTTTGTCTCAATGGTGTAATGCAGAAAATAAACGTTTGGGTATTTTTCTGTCAAATAGCGAATGACTGATTTTTGTCGATTTAAGGGTGTGTCAATTTCTTAAAGAGATGTTCGATAACGTCTCCACCGACTGCTCGAAGAAGTATACCTTTAAGCGCGTTAACTTTTCGGATGATTGTGGTTGGCTTTATTCCGCTTTAGCAGGTGTTGGCTAAAGCGGCAAGAATAGCGCGGATATTATCGTAGCTGGCTGATTTTAAGCAGTAATCGGCAATATTGTAGGGGCTGAATAGTACGCGATCTTGATCGTAGGATGACGAGGTCAGTACATACACTGGAATATTGCGATCATTAAAGTTGTTGCCGTAGGCCTGCATAAGCTCATGGCCGTTCATTTTGGGCATATTAATATCTAAAAACACAGCGATAGGATCACTGTCTGCATCTTCGAGATACTCAATTGCCTCCAGGCCATTGTCAACGCAAGCGATAGAGAATCGAGGTGATATGGCTTTTGCTATTTCACAAAATAGGACTTGATCGGCGTTACTATCTTCTATAAGAAGAATGCAGATCTTACTTTCTTCTGCTGCAATCATAAAAATGGATATATTTATTAGGCATACTGATTTTAGTATAGATGAAAAATCTTGATAACGTGGCATTTTGTCTATACTGGTTAGATGAACATTTATTGTCGATTATTTTGGCGCCAAATTCCACTATTTGTCTTACTGACGGCGATCTCTGCAAGCGCACTAGCCTTACCAAATTACCGCTATATTCCTGATAGAGCCCTTGATGGTGTGTACCAGCAGTATGGCAATGAAGCCCGCAGCCGAGTCAGCGGCTGGCGTGATCTGCTAAACCAGCTAGCGGCACAAGTACCGCCTGCAGACCTTGAGTATATCGAAGCGGCCAATGACTATTTTAATCAGGTGCAGTGGCTTTGGGATATCGATCATTGGGGTCAAGAAGATTACTGGGCCACTCCCATCGAGACCCTTGCAAGCAATGGTGGTGATTGTGAAGACTATTCCATTGGCAAATACTTTTCCCTTACCAGTATTGGCATGAAGACCGCTAAATTGCGCATCACCTATGTAAAGGCCTTGGAGTATGATTTAGCGCATATGGTTCTGGCTTATTACCCAAGCCCTGCATCTGAACCACTTATTTTGGACAATATAAATAAAACCATATTGCCGGCATCCAAGCGTAAAGACCTGTTGCCGATTTATAGTTTTAATGGCGACGGGCTGTGGTTAGCGAAGTCGCGGGCCAGGGCAGTGAAAGGTGATGTGTCTAAAAATTTACCCAGCTGGGGTAACTTGAAAGGCAAAATGGAAAGGGAGATGTTATGAGGGATGGCGCCATGTTGTGGCGCTAATTGACAAAAAAGCCGACATCATTTGCGTTCGGCTTTTTTGTTACAAGGGATTTTGAGGCACTGCGCTATTTTTGCCGCTTGCCCATTTATCGCTTATCGATGGCAACAAAGTCTCTTGCGGTGTAGCCGGTATATAACTGACGAGGGCGGCCAATTTTGTAGCTTTCGCTAAGCATTTCATTCCAGTGTGCAATCCAGCCTACGGTACGTCCGGTCGCGAAGATAACGGTAAACATATCGGTTGGAATACCAATGGCTTTCATAATGATGCCGGAGTAGAAATCCACGTTCGGATAAAGCTTCTTCTGCACGAAGTATTCATCTTCGAGAGCAATTTGTTCAAGCCGCTTGGCGATGGCCAATAGCGGATCATTTTCTAGTCCAAGTTCCATCAGTACTTCATCACAGGTTTCTTTCATTACTTTGGCGCGCGGGTCAAAGTTTTTATAAACGCGGTGCCCAAAGCCCATTAGGCGGAACGGGTCGCTTTTATATTTTGCGCGAGCGACCAATTAGTCCATGCGGTCAACGCTGCCAATCTGTTCTAACATGGTTAGTACAGCTTCGTTAGCCCCACCGTGAGCAGGCCCCCAAAGGGCAGTAATACCCGAGGCGATACAGGCAAATGGATTGGCGCCTGATGAACCCGCAAGCCTAACAGTGGATGTTGATGCATTCTGCTCGTGATCGGCATGCAGCAAAAAGACTTTATCCATCGCCTTGGCGACTACCGGGTTAACGCTGGCTGGCTCGCAGGGATTACCGAACATCATATGGAGAAAGTTTTCAGCGTAAGCCATTCCATTTTGCGGATACATAAAAGGCTGACCGACATGGTGCTTGTAACACATTGCTGCAATGGTTGGGATTTTTGCGATCAAGCGCAGCGCTGAAATTTTGCGATGCTCCGGATTACTGATGTCGAGAGAATCGTGGTAGA
The DNA here is from genome assembly GCA_039815165.1 of Pseudomonadota bacterium. GTDB lineage: Bacteria > Pseudomonadota > Gammaproteobacteria > Pseudomonadales > Cellvibrionaceae > CANLBN01. Next base: position 718 of record JBCBZU010000270.1, on the reverse strand, counting down.
AGGCAGAAAGTGCGCCAACTGCACCACACATCATGGCCATCGGGTGTGCATCGTGGTGGAAGCCGCGAAACAGGCGAGCCATTGCTTCATTCACCATGGTGTGAAGGGTAATTTTATTTTCGAATTCTTGCTTCTCTTGAGCATTGGGCAGCTCGCCATTGAGAAGAAGGTAGCAGGTTTCCAGGTAGTCAGAGTGTTCCGCTAACTGCTCGATGGGATAGCCTCTGTGAAGTAAAACCCCTTTGGCTCCATCGATAAACGTAATTTTGGATTCGCAAGATGAAGTCGCCAGGAAGCCTGGATCAAATGTAAAGTAGCCTTTGCTGCCTAATGTTCGTACATCGATAACATCAGGCCCTAAACTGCCAGAAAGTACGGGCAATTCAATGGTGTCATCTGAACCATCTACCGAAAGACGAGCGATCTTGTCAGTCATGGGAACTCCTAATCGTTAGTTGAGGTCATCAAGATAAAATAGCTTTACACGAATACACCAATTGTCAAATCTTAGGTGCCGAAATGTACAGGTGTCGAAATATACAGGTGCCCAAATATATAGGCGTCCAAATATAAAAGTGTAGTCTATTTTTTGAGAACTCTTGTTAATAAAAAAACCTGATGCGAGTTCCTGGGTGGCCCAGGTGCATGCAGGTTTTGCGAAAACCAGTTGGCAGAGCTGAATTAATATAAATTAATAGAAAGAAAAAAATGGTTTTTT
>JBCBZU010000328.1:0-3251 GCA_039815165.1 Pseudomonadota bacterium | reverse complement strand
GTGTCCCACGGCGCAACCGGATTGTCTCCGGCCTTTCCGAAGCGGTCGTCGTGGTTGAGGCTACAATGCGCTCCGGCTCACTCATCACGGCGCGCCTCGCCGGTGAACAAGGGCGCGATGTGATGGCGGTTCCCGGCTCCCCTATGGATCCGCGTGCGGCTGGCCCGAACCAGCTCATTAAAGACGGCGCTCTTTTGGTCCGCAATGCAAAGGACATCACCGAGGCCCTTTCAAATTTTATCAATCATGGCCTGAGAGAGCCGGCCTTCACACCAAGCCTTGTTTATGATTTGGAAGGAATGGAAGGTGATGATGGATTTTTTGAAACCTCTAATGAAAATGAAGAGCCTATGGTAGAGGGGTTTTGGCCGGGCTGGCATTTGCCGCCCTGTTCATCATTGGCCTACCGTTTCCGGCCATTGTGATCGCCGCCGGGCTTTATGGCTATGTCACTGCCGATTTGAGCACGGCGCAAACTGCACCCCCGCCTGCCCGCGCGGGCACCCTACAGACGGTGCTGATCTGGGGGAGCCTTTGGGCCGCGCCCTTGATCGTCCTCTGGCTCAGTGCCCAAAGTTTCCTGCTGCAAGTCGCCTTGTTCTTTTCCAAACTGGCCATCGTCACCTTTGGCGGGGCCTACGCAGTTCTGGCATACATGACCCAAACGGTTGTGCAGGATTATGGCTGGATCACCACACCGCAGATGATCGACGCCCTCCACACGGCTTTCCAACTGGGGTTATCCACTTCACCGCCCAGTCCCGGTGTTTCCGCATGCTCGTAGAAAGTAATGCCGGATACGGTATTTAAATCAGGCTCTAAGGAAATAAAACCGTATAAAGTTGACCAAAGACCGTAGCCTTTTACGGGCAGTATCACTTTTTTAAGCTGCTCGTTGTCGTTAACCAAATAAACCTTGGAGTATTTCTCCCGGCTACCGATATTGGCTTTATCTTGAGCAGTGCTTAAAGAATCGGACAGGGCAGGATCTTTTGCTGCTTTGCGTTGATCATATTGGTCAATGTCAACCGCATCTGTGTATACGCCTGTATCCAGGTCCACCAGTTTGGTGGTAATTGACTCGAACATTTCTTCAATGCTTTTGCCATCGGCTCTCCCCTGCTCATAGATGCCGCCGGCTTTCAAAATATTAATTTTAAAATCTTTGGCTTTATTTGCCACTTGTGCGGGCTTGAGCATGACCGCTGCGGTGGAGACAACCACAGAACAAACGATGCACAGCAGGAATGCAACCACAAATGTTTTTTGAATGGAATCGTTAGACACGTGCCAACCTCCGCTTAACGTTACCCTGGACCACAAAGTGATCGATCAGTGGCGCAAACAGGTTTGCGAATAAAATGGCCAGCATAATGCCTTCCGGGAAGGCCGGGTTGACCACGCGAATAAGTATGGTCATAAAACCGATCAATGCGCCAAAATACCACTTGCCTTTATTGGTCATGGAGGCGGACACCGGGTCTGTAGCCATAAACACCATCCCAAAGGCAAAGCCGCCAATCACCAAGTGCCAATACCAGGGCACAGTAAACATTGGGTTAGTGTCAGAATCGATCCAATTTAACAAGGTGGAGGTCACTATCATACCCAGCATAACCCCGGCCATAATGCGCCAGGAGGCGATGCGGGTAATCAGTAAGATCGCCCCACCGATAAAAATCATTAAGGTGGACACTTCACCGATGGAACCGTGAATATTGCCAATAAAGGCATTGATCCAGCCAATTTGTTCACGCAGCGCGTCAACGCCTGTGCTTGCGGCAAGCGACAGGGATGTTGCGCCACTGTAACCATCAACCGCTGTCCACACTGTGTCACCAGACATAGAGGCCGGGTAGGCAAAATATAAGAAAGCGCGGCCGGTAAGTGCAGGGTTAAGAAAGTTTTTACCCGTACCGCCAAATACTTCTTTACCCACAACCACCCCAAAGGTAATGCCTAAGGCGGCTTGCCAAAGGGGCAAGTCTGGTGGGCAGGTTAGGGAAAATAAAACAGAGGTTACGAAGAAGCCTTCGTTGACTTCATGGCCGCGCTTCATGGCAAACAGTACTTCCCAAAAACCACCGGCGACAAACACCGTTGCATAAATAGGAAGAAAGTAAGCCGCACCGTGCACAAAGCTGGCCCAAACGCTGTTGGCGTCGTAACTTCCGCCACCTAAAAGCACAATCAAGCCACCGCGCCAGCCCTCGACCGCCGCAAGGCCCATGTCGGCCATAATCGTATTGGCCTGAAAGCCTACGTTGTACATTCCCCAAAACATGGCGGGGAAGGTACACATCCACACGGTGATCATAATCCGCTTAAGGTCGATGCCGTCGCGGACATGGGCGGTGGTTTTGGTGACGTGGTTGGGGCGATAAAAAACGGTGTCGACCGCTTCATAAAGCGCATACCAACTTTCGTATTTACCGCCTTTGTGAAAATGGGGCTCCATATTATCAAGTAGTGTGCGTAAACCCATGGCTTAACCCTCCTTCTCAATTCTGGTGAGATTGTCGCGCAAAATAGGACCGTATTCGTATTTGCCGGGGCAGACGTAGGTGCACAGTGCCAGATCTTCTTCGTCTAATTCAAGACAACCCAGCTTTTGCGCCATGTCAGTATCACCAACAATCAGTGAGCGCAATAACTGCGTCGGTAAAATATCCAGAGGCATAATGTTTTCATAGGCCCCGATGGGCACCATGGCGCGTTCACTGCCGGCAGTGGTGGTGGTGAAATCAAACTTTTTGCCCTTGAACAGGCTGGAGACATAAATGCCCAGGGTGGAAAAATAGTTAAATCCAGGGCGCAGGTAATGGAGCAGTGGACGGTCGTCACCCTCTTCCAGCGCAACCACCTGGTTGTGGTAGCGACCGAGATAGGCAAACGCCCCTTTGGCGGTAAAGCCGCCAAAGACAGAGCCGGACACCAGGCGATTGTTGCCCACTTTCAAATAACCGGCACTGAGCTCGTCGAGATTTGCCCCCAGGCGGGTTTTTACTAATCGAGGCTGTTCAACTTTTGGACCCGCCAGCGACACGATGCGGTCGGTGTATATTTTACCGCTGGTAAACAGGTGGCCATAGGCAATGACATCTTGATAGCCAATGGTCCAGACAGTTTTCGCGGTGCTCACCGGATCCAAATAGTGAATATGAGTGCCGGCATTACCCGCTGGATGAATGCCGGCAAAGGTTTCAACTTTCAGTTTAGGGTTGTTCGGTACGGAAATATCAGCATTAATG
>JBCBZU010000231.1:0-4437 GCA_039815165.1 Pseudomonadota bacterium | reverse complement strand
CTTCTGCCGGAAACAACAAGTACAGAGGAACGCCACCGCGTTTATGTTTTTCCAGTAGCCGGGTAATTCTTGGGTCATAGTTGGTCCAATCGCCTTTTACCAGGACTATGCCTTTTGCTTCCATCTCTTCAAGCCTGTCTTCTGTAAAAACAACTTTTTCGTTGGCAAGGCAGGTAATGCACCAGTCTGCTGTCATATTGATAAATACCGCTTTGCCCTGCTGGCGCAGATCGGCAAGTCGCTGCTCATCGTATGGTTCCCAAACTGATGCCGCCTGCACCGTAGTGCTTATGGGTGAGCGTTGACTTATGCTCCAACTGGTCGCCAGCGCGACAGCGATAACGGCGGCACTGGCAAAAGAGCCAAGTAAACGCCACTTTTGACCAAGCCAATAAATAAATACCGTTAGCAGGCTTGCGTACACGACGATCATCGCTGCATCGGTGCCCAACTGCCTGCCGAGAACCCACAGTAACCAGATAGCCGTGAAATAGAGGGGAAAGGCCATGGCTTGTTTAAAGGTGAGCATCCATGCGCCGGGCTGCGGCAGCCGTTTACCCAGTCGGGGAATAAAACTTAGCACTAACAGCGGCAAGGCCATACCCAGCCCCAGAGCTGCAAAAATACTGATTGCCAACCACCAGGGCTGGGTAATGGCGAAACCGAGGGCCGGTGCCATAAAGGGCGCTGTACAGGGGCTGGCAACAACCGCCGCCAGTACGCCGGTAAAATAAGACTGCTTTAAGCCCTTGCCTTCTGTCAAATTGTTACCGGCATTCATCCAGCGAGAGCCCAGGGTCATAAAGCCGGAAAGGGACAAACCCATGATAAAAAATAAAAACACCAGCAAGGTGACAAACGCAGGGGATTGCAGTTGAAAGCCCCAGCCGACAGCTTCACCTGCAGAGCGCACGGCCAATAAAACCCCGGCAATAAGCACAAAGGTGGAAACTGCGCCAGCAGTGTAACTCAAGCCTTGAAGATGATGTTTATCGTGGCTATTGACCAGTGACAGTGCCTTTAAAGACAGCACCGGTAAGACACAGGGCATCAGATTGAGAATACTGCCGCCTATCAGTGCCGATACCAGCATAAATAAAATCAGGCTGACACTGGCCGGCGCATAGGCGACGCGGCTTTGCTCGCCGCTGTTTGGCTGGGCTTGTGGTTGATTATCAGGGCTGCCCAGTGCGGTCACCTCATGGGCGCCGGTATTGATTGCAAACAGCTCTGTATAGGGGGGGTAGCACAAGCCGGCGACGGCACAGCCTTGGGAGGTAACCGCCAAATCAACGCGGCCAGCCTTGGGCAGCTGGTCGGCCCCGATGGTTAAATTTACCTGATGAAAGTGCTTTTCAAGGTCTTTTTCAAAGATGGGGTCGAACGCAATGATTCCATCGGGCTTTTGGTAACTGACGGGCTTGTCATTGACTAAAACGCGAAATTTTTCTCCATATAAAAAATAGTCATCAGTAATAACCCAGCTTAGCTGTAGCCCCTCATCGCTGCTGGACACTTGCAGTTGATAGGCTTCCTCGACGGGGAGAAATTCTTCCTCTTCACCAAAATCCAGGTCAGAGAAGCTGTTGGATTCACTGTATTGCTCAGTACTGACATCGCTGTCATCAGCCAGCAGCGCACTAAGGCTTTCAGCCTGTGACAGCGGGTGAACCAGTAAACAGAGAACAACAAGGACGATTTGGTAAGCGTGTTGCAGGGCTAAAATCATAGTGGTAAACGTCTCTTAACTCTAAAGCAGGATTTTAGGTGGCGAGTGGCTATATTAGCGAGTGAGTGTATTGACGTGATTTGTTAGACAATACCAACCCGTTATTGATATTGTAGACCGCCAAAGACCCAAAATATTCCCTATAGTTCTCATAAATGTAGATAAATATGACTCTAAGCCGCCTTTGCCTGCTGCTTTCCCTGTGCTTGCTGCCCCTGTCAGCGATGGCCTCTTTAGAGGCGGCCATTCTCCAAATGCTGGATGATGCCGACCAGGATGTAGAAGCGAATCGCCTGATGACCCCTGCCCATGACAATGCCTTTGACCGCTACCGGGCGGTATTGTTACTGGACAACGATAATCAGCGTGCCCAGTTGGGGCTCAGCGCCATTGCCAAACGCTATCTCGCTATTGCGGATGCCCATATGGGCAGAGGGCAATTGAGTGCTGCTCGCCGTATGCTGGCCAATGCCGTTAAAGCCAATGGCAACACCGCTGAGACCGCTCAATTTGAACAAGCCTTGCAGCAGGCCATTAGCGCCGCGCGCACGCGCGCAAAACCCCTTAGCCTACCCGCCGAGCCTGTGGCTAACATAGACGATCTCAATACCACCACCTTTGCCCTGAACAAAGCGGATTTATCCCAACGCAACCAAAGCATGGTGGGCCAGTTGGCAGCCATTGGCCAGCGCGTGCAAGGCAGTCGTGAATATGTGCTGATTTACGCCCGTAGTGATGCAGAGGGCCGATGGATCTACCAGCAATTGCGCAATGCCAGTACAGGCTATCGGGTGCGGGGCAATATCAAGCGCAGTAAGCATCCCAGAGTGATTTTAGAGGCGCCGTTAAACTAACCGTGCCGGGCACTCTGTTGGAAAAATTCAAATTTTGCGAGGCACTCACACTATTCTCCAGCCTTAATCAAGGCTTTGATGGTACCAAAGCAGCTAGACAAATAAGCATCACCAAATAAATTAAGGTGGTTTAACAGGTGATAAAGGTTGTACAGAGTTTTTCGCTGTTGATAACCTTTTGCCAGCGGCCATTCACTGTGGTAGCCACGGTAAAAGTCCCTGCTAAAACCGCCAAATAATTCTGTCATGGCAATATCGACCTCTCGATCGCCATAGTAGCAGGCAGGATCAAAAATAACCGGGCTGCCATCCCCTAAAAAGCGTTTATTGCCTGCCCAAAGATCCCCGTGTACCAGTGAGGCGCTTGGTTTATGATCTTTCAGTAACTCAGGTATTATGTCGATTAAGGCACAGCCCATGGAGTATAAACCATTGTTATCATTATTGTTGTACGCACGTTCCAGTTGTGGACCAATTCGCGCGTCGATCCAGAAGTCTATCCAATGTTGATGGCGTGGATTTTGTTGCGGCGTGCTGCCAATAAAGTTATCGCTCTCAAAACCGAATTGAGGCTCGGTGTGTCGGTGTAGTTTGGCAAGCTGTTGTCCCAGTAAATAATCATCTCCGGTCTCAGTGAAACCTAAAAATTCCATCAGTAAAAAAGCAGTGTGTTTATAGCAGCCATCAAAAAGTGCTTTGGGTGTTTTAATGCACAAGGTATTGCCTAGGGTGTCTAATGCGATTTTTTCCGCTGAAAATACCTGCATTTGATGGCGGTGGTTGGTTTTTAAAAAGAAATTCAAACCATGGTTATCGCTTATTTGATAACTTTGATGAATATCCCCACCATGGATTGGCGTAATACTTTGTGCTCGAAAGGCCGCCCTGGCCACATCACTGATAATATCGCTAAGGTAATCGCTAAAGCCAGCGCTAAGAGGGGCTGGCATTAGACTTGGCTAAATAATCTTGATCGATATCCGGTAGCGGTTCATTTTTAATGGCGGCTTCAAAAGAGGCTAAACGCTTGTAGACGGACAGTAAATCGACAATAGTTGTCCATGAGTTGACTAAATATTGAAATGAATTGCTCACTTGATTAAATGCAGTCAATATTTGTTGGAGTATACCAAAGGTGATTTTGCCGGCAATAATGGTGGGAACAAGAATAATATAAACAAATATGTTATCTGCCTGTAAATAAAACATTCTGGCAACATTGAAGTACATGTAGTGAAAATAAAGCCGAAAATAATTTCTTCTAACATTAAAAAATAAATCCTTGAGGGTCATCGGTCGAGCGCGAGAGCATCCTCTCCATATACGAGTTCTTTTCGGTAAGCGGCTTCAACCCGCTGATTTTTAAACTCCAGGCCCGGGAGCTTGATGCCAACCATTGCCAGTAATCCGGTGCCAAAAATAGACCAAATAATGGCAGCCGTAAACAGCGGATAGGGTATCACGCCAACAATGGGCAATTCATTGACGTATTGGGATAGTGACCAGAGTACAGGCAAGAAGGCAAACAGTGTCATTATCGCATCAATCAATGCCACCCCAAGGCCCTCCATAATTTGTGCAAAGCGCATGGTATCTTCCTGAACACGCTGAGAAGCACCTTCGATATGGCGGACATTGGGCCATTGTTTTGTGTAGTAATCGTTCATAGCAGTGCGCCAGCGAAAAATATAATGGCTGACAAAGAAGCGTGTAAAAACAAAAATAAAAATCGCCAGAAAGGCAATTTCGCAAAAAATTGTAATTAGGTCGTAAAGTTGTTCCACCTCAACAGATGAATTTTCAGACAGAGCCTCCTGTACAGAGTCGAAAAAAGGGCGCCGCCAGTTATTGATT
>JBCBZU010000038.1:0-9400 GCA_039815165.1 Pseudomonadota bacterium | reverse complement strand
CCGGTGCTCTACGTGACACCATCTGCGTCTGCGGGGCCGTGGTGGAGGAGCTGCGGAAGCTGACCGCTAAGATGCTGGTGGAGAAGAAGAATGGCATCAATGGGGTTTTAATTGGGTGGGCAACACACCCTTAGAAGCAAAAAGCCAAGTCCTTGGCAGTCAAAAAAAAGACCATTATCGCAGCGTTATTCTAGGTGATAAAAGTGTTGATAAAGAGGCAGGTTAAAATCGCCTGACCCTAACATTAGCCTTGTTAACGACGGCGATTGCTTGTTTCAAAGGCGCATAATAAAACAGCCATCAATGCCAATAGCGCTAAAAACAATGTGTTCTGCCAAATGATATAAGGTGTATTACCTTCCATCGGAATAATTTCTCCCGTCGAATAGGTGCGAACAAACTGGTCGCTTTGTTCAATGATATTGCCTTTTTTATCAATGATTGCACTAATACCATTATTGGTGCTTCGCACCAGATAGCGCCCGGTTTCGATTGCGCGCATTCTTGCCATATGAAAGTGTTGTAAAGGCCCTATTGAATGACCAAACCAGGCATCGTTACTAATGGTAATAATTGCATGGGCATATCGGGCTTGTTTGGCGACCAAACTCGGGTAGACAATTTCATAACAAATGGCGCTGGCAATAGTGTAATTACCCGCCTGAATAAGTGCTTGATTGGCCATTCCAGGTGCAATCACTGAAGTGGGTAAATCGAAAAACTGAATAAGCCCACGTAGCCAGGCTTCGAGAGGGACGTATTCACCAAAGGGCACTAAGCGTTGTTTAAAATAAATTCCCCTTGCGTCGCCCAGACCAATCATGCTGTTAAAATATTTTTGCTGTTGGTCATCATCGTACAATATACCCGTGAGTAAGCTGGTTTGCGTTTGTTGTGCACGCCTATGAACTTTGGCAATAAAATCTTCAGCGCGGGAATATACGTCAGGCACGGCTGCCTCTGGCCAAATAATCCAGTCCTGTTGCCAGAGTTCATCACTTAAACCCTCCAATATGTTCAAGGTAGGCTGTCGATAATCTGGCGACCATTTGAGTTCTTGTGGGATATTGGGTTGTACAATGCCGACCTTAATCCCCTTGCCTGCGGGCTCAGTCCACTCAAAGGATGTCAGCGCCAAGCCCTGTGCCCAAATTATCATAACCGCAACAGCAGATAGCCATTTATATTTAAGGTTAATGTGTTTGATAAACAGTAAATACAAAACGCTACTGCTCAGCGCACAAAACAGACCCAGCAGAAAAATGCCGCCTACCGGTGCCCAGCCCACCAGAGGTGTTTGTAGCTGGCTATAGCCAATATAAGCCCAGGGAAAGCCGGTGAAAATCCAGCTCCGAAGCCACTCACTAAAGCCCCACACTAAAGGAAAGCCGAGCAATAATCGCCATTGATTGACCTGAAAATAATGCAGTACCGTAAAAGGCAAGGCAAAAACCAGGGCCACAAAGGTAACAAACAGTGTTGTTAAAAGCAGAGCCAAAGGCAGCGAGGCGGAACCAAAATGATAAATACTGATAAATACCCATGATGCACCAACGCCAAAGTACCCTAAACCAAATAAAAAAGTCCTTAACAATAATTGTTTTTTGGACAGTTGACGATGCAGTAAAAAGGCAAGCACCGACAGTGTAATAATGGCCAGCCAACTAAAGTGAAAGGGCGCAATGCCCAGAGGAGTCAATGCCCCGGCAAGGACAGCGGCAAAAGGATGTGAAAAACGTCGCATTGAATCAATAGTATTAGTGAGTGCCCGTTCAAAAACGATCATAGCTGACAGTTAAAACACTGGAACAACAGGCTTTCCCAGTAGGCTGTTGGCTGCCAACTTGCCCATGCACAGCGCCCGTTTGCGGGCGGGCATTAGTTGGGTAGCGATAAGCGCAACAGGTGAATTTGACGATTGTCTGAATACAAAATACGAAATTCAAAATGTTCTATCGTGGTGGTTTCATTGCGTTGGGGAAGATGCCCGAAGGCCTGCATTACCAAGCCGCCAACAGTATCAAATTCCATATCACTCAGCTTGCTGCTAAAGTATTGGTTAAACTCCTCAATGGGAGTGAGTGCCTTAATAATATAGTCATCATCCGCGACTTTACGGATAAATACATCATTGTGGTCATCATCGGTTTCATCACTGATTTCTCCAACAATTTCTTCCAGAATGTCCTCAATGGTAATTAATCCGGAGATCCCACCGTATTCGTCGATGACCAGCGCCATATGGTAGCGGTTTTCGCGAAACTCTCTCAACAGAATATTGAGGCGTTTGCTTTCGGGAATAATAGTAGCCGGTCGGATAACAGCTTCGAGGCTAAACTCATCATGCCCCTTGAGAATAAGAGGCAGCAAGTCCTTGGCCAGTAAAATACCCTTAATATCATCGCCATTCTCGCCAATGACAGGAAAGCGAGAGTGGCCGGAGTCTGTGACTTTTGTGAGTAAGTGTTCGGCACTATCGTCTGCATTAACGGTAATCATCTGGGAGCGAGGGATCATAATTTCCCTTGCGTGCAGGTTGGAAACGCCCAGAGCGCCTTGAATGATGCCCAGGGCTTCCTGGTCGAGAAGCTGTTTTGAGGCGGCGTCTCGTATAATTTCGAGCAGTTCTTCTTGTGATTGTGGTTCGCTAGAGAAGGAGCTTGCCAGTCGTTCTAGCCAGGATTTCTCCTGATGGCTACTTGGGGGTTCTTCGCTCATTAATTGTCATTATTGGCTTTTGGGAGAGAAATATTAGCAGCGCTATTTCTAGCCGTCTACCCTAGGGCCGCTAAATAGTCGGCCCTGAGCAGTGCAAACGGGCTTTATTTACGGGCCATTTACGGGCCATTTGCGGGTCGAATTATCTCCTGTCATTAAAATTTCTTTTAAATTCAAATCCTTGAGCGTATTTTGCAGTATTGGCTTATTCGCTGCCTCAATGGCAGTCGCTGTAAGAGGTGTAGTCGCTAGCAAATGCAGCAACTCGCGAATTCACCGGGTAAATCGATGGCCCTATGGGGTAAGTTTGCCTATTGATAAGGACAGGGATAACCCAGAGTAGCGAGTAACTGAGTTTCCAGCATTTCCATTGCTTCTGCTTCACCTTCGTCTATATGATCATAGCCCAGTAGGTGAAGGCTCCCATGAATGACCATATGCGCCCAGTGACTATGGATTGCTTTTTGTTGTGCTCTGGCTTCTTCTATAACAATAGGGGCGCAAATAACCAAATCGCCTAAAAGGGGAACATCCACACCTTCGGGAAATTCGGCTGGAAAGGCGAGCACGTTGGTGGGTTTGTCCTTGTCGCGATAGTGTTTGTTAAGTGCTTGAATTTCGTCTTTATCAACAATGCGCAGGCTGATTTCAGATTCGCCCTTATGGTTCTTTAAGGCGAGATTTATCCACTGCTCAAAATCTGAAATGCCCGGTAATTCCCTGCTGTCAACGGCAATGTCCACATCCACTGTTACCGCCATTAACCTGGATTCCTCCCTTGCAAGCGCAGTAGAGTGCATAGCGGGTGTTGATTGAGCGCGAATAGAAAGTAAGTCATGTCTGGCGCAATTTTTTGGGCTTTTCCAAGTGGATGAATGGCTTTGTTTTGGTAAGCCTTAAATTTATCAGAAAAATCATTAGTGTTCAGCGCCCAAAGGAGGCACTTGGTTTAGTTGTCCTGCTGATCCGCTTTGTCATAGGCATCGACAATGCGCTGGACAATGGGGTGGCGCACTACATCCTTTGAGCTAAACCAGGTGAAGCTAATGCCTTCAACTTTTTCGAGCACAGTAACCGCGTGTTTTAGGCCGGAGTGGTGGCCTCGGGGTAAATCGATTTGGGTGGGGTCTCCATTAATTACTGCGGTAGTGCCAAAGCCAATACGAGTGAGGAACATCTTCATCTGCTCGCGGGTGGTGTTTTGGCTTTCGTCGAGAATCACAAAGGCGTTGTTCAAGGTGCGCCCGCGCATATAGGCTAGGGGCGCTACTTCAATGACATTGCGCTCAATCAGCTTGTCGACGGTTTCAAAGCCCAGCATTTCGTAGAGCGCGTCGTACAATGGGCGCAAATAGGGGTCGACTTTTTGGCTGAGGTCACCCGGTAAAAATCCCAGTTTTTCGCCGGCTTCAACCGCTGGACGCACCAATAAAATGCGCTCGATCTCATCACTGAGTAAGGCCTGTACTGCACAGGCGACCGCTAAATAGGTTTTACCGGTGCCCGCGGGGCCAATACCAAAGTTAATATCATTGCACAGTACCGAGCGCACATAGCGTTGCTGATTTTGACCGCGAGGTTTTACAGACCCTTTTTTAGTGCGAATAACGGTAAGTGCTTCGATATTGCTTATATCGTCACCATTATCTTCTGCTGTCGTTTGATGCCTTGGGTGAAATTGTTGAATAACCAGATGCACGTGGTCAGGGCTAATGCGGTTTCCCTGACTCACTTCGTTATAAAGGCTGCGGACAATCGTCAGCGCAGAGTCAGTTGCGGTTTTATCGCCTTCAAAGGCAAACTGACTGCCGCGGTGGAGAATACGAATATTCAGGCGGTCTTCAATTTGTTTTATATGGTTATCAAATTGGCCGCAGAGCAGGGCCAGTTGTTCGGTGGTTGCTGTATCCAGAATGAGCGTATGATCCCCGCTGGAGGGCTGCTGTGGTGATGTGCTTTTAGTCAAATTCGCTGAGTTCTCACTGCTTAAAATCCAGACCATTTTATCGCTTTTACGACCTTTGCGCTAGAGTGCTGTCAACCAGTGCTGTCAACCAGAGTGGCGTCAATCATCAGCAACGCTTACGGCTTCAACACTGGAATGTGGTTTTTGCTGTGAGCTACCAGCTCCTCCTCCTTTTTTCTGGATAAGGCCCTATGCTCTGCAAATAAGCTCCCCTCGTAAGGAATTGGGTAGCGCTTCCTGAATGAGAATGTCGGCAAAGTGACCAATCAGCTCAGCATTATCGCAGCGGAAGTTAACCACCCGATTATTCTCTGTGCGGCCGGAGAGTTGCCCAGGGTCTTTTTTGGAATAGCCGCTTACCAGCACGCGCTCAGTATTGCCCACCATACGACGGCTAATGCCCATGGCCTGCTGGTTAATACGCTCTTGTAATATCTTAAGTCGCTGTTTTTTTACCTCTGCGGGCGTGTTGTCAGCAAGATCGGCTGCCGGTGTTCCGGGGCGGGGGCTGTAGATAAAGCTGAACGACATATCAAAATCCATCGCCTGAATCAGGTTCATGGTATTTTCAAAATCCCGGTCTGACTCCCCTGGAAAGCCCACAATAAAGTCAGATGAGAAGCTGATATCGGGCCGAATCTTTTTTAGCCGGCGCAGTTTGGACTTATACTCAAGTACAGTATGACCACGCTTCATGGCCATTAATATGCGGTCGGAGCCGCTTTGTACCGGTAGATGGATATGGCTGACGAGCTCGGGGACATCCTTATACACTTCGATCAGGCTGTCTGAGAACTCCACCGGATGCGAGGTTGTAAAACGGATACGATCAATGCCATCGATGGCAGCGACATAGGTAATCAATTCCGCTAAATCGACAGTGTGCCCGTCGTTGGCGTCTGCACGATAGGCATTGACGTTTTGCCCTAGCAGGTTAATTTCACGAACGCCCTGGCAGGCCAGATGGGCTACTTCAGCCAATACATCACTTACTGGGCGACTGACTTCTTCGCCACGAGTGTAGGGCACGACGCAAAAAGTACAGTACTTGGAACAGCCTTCCATAATCGACACAAACGCACTGACACCATCCGCCTCGGGTTCGGGCAACTTATCGAACTTTTCGATTTCTGGAAAACTGATATCCACCACCACCGCACCCTTATTGCGCGGGGTTTCAATCATTTCGGGAAGTCTGTGCAAGGTCTGTGGACCAAAGATTAAATCCACGTAGGGGGCTCGTTCAGCAATGGCTTCGCCCTCTTGGCTGGCAACGCAGCCACCGACACCAATCACGAGTTCTGGGTTTTTCTGCTTGAGGTTTTTCCAGCGACCGAGCTGGTGGAAGAGCTTATCTTGGGCTTTTTCCCGGATAGAGCAGGTGTTAATCAACAGTACATCGGCTTCCTCGGGGTCATCAGTGGCAATCATGTTGTGAGACTCGCCCAATAAATCCCGCATGCGCGACGAGTCATACTCATTCATCTGACAGCCATGAGTCTTGATATATAGCTTCTTGGTGTTACCGATACTCATTGGTCAAAGGCGTCTCATCAAACAACACGCCGATTATAGAGATTGCACAGCGCTTTTGACAGTACTCTTTTTGCCGTAGTAAGAATCGCCGGCAGATCACTCAGGCTTAAGCCTTATTGGGCCAGCCTTGAGAGGGCTAAGCGAATTTCACTGGGCGATCTGACCCCCTGGAGGGTATTGACCTGTTGGCCATCTGCATCAAACATCAATAAGGTCACATGGGGCGCATTAAATTGCCGGGCAAACCGACTGCCTTTATCCGTGCGAATATTGGCGGTTTTAAACTGAATACTATCCTTAAAATCGACTTTCGCTTTACCCAGATTGCGCTTTAGCTGTTGACACAGTTGGCAGCCGGGATCATGAATTTGGACAACAGTTGGCATACCATTGCCCAATACGCTTAAATCGTGTTCAGCGGCGACGGTTTTTGAGTAATAGGCCAGTGGAACGGCAATAACACTTATAAAGCATAGGGTTATAAGCGATCTTTTGAGCACTTTAAACCATGATTTTATGGATTTACTTGCGCTTGACTTATCCACACCGTGCTTGTGCGACTTTTTGTTGGCCTTTATTTTGGGGGTGGTTTTCTTTTTCTTGCTCATGATATTTGTCTTGAGTTTAATACTATTGCCTAGTGGGTAGACGCCTCTGTGGGCGGATTGATTGCCTGCACTGTATTGCGAGTCAACCGACATGGGTAATGCCGGATCAATAAACCCTTGTATTTCGTCGTTCAGTGACCATATTGCTATATCTAACCTGCGATGTGTATTCGAGAGCGCTATGTCGACCCAATCAGTCTATAAAGTCATTTTTTATAATCAGGGTGAAATCTATGAGATTTATGCTCGGGATATCTATCAGAGTGAGATCTATGGCTTTATCGAGGTCGAAGAATTTATCTTTGGTGATGCCGATAAAGTGATTCTTAATCCTGGCGAAGAGCGCTTAAAACAAGAGTTCTCGGGCGTAAAGCGCTCTTTTGTGCCGATTCAGGCCATTATTCGTATTGACGAGGTTGAACGTGGGGGTGAGGGCAAGGTCAAGGAAATCAAATCGAGCGACAAGGTGGCTAAATTCCCATCAGATAGTTTTATAACTACACCTAAACCCGGCAAAGATAGTTAATGCTGTTTCACCGTCAGTGGGGAGATGGTGAATCCATAGTGGCTATTCATGGCCTTTTTGGGTCCATCGAAAACCTGGGCATGATCACTCGTCTTTTAAAAGACGAGTATGCCGTCTATGCCATTGACCTGCCCAATCATGGTCGATCTCCCCCTATTGTTAAAGTCTCCCTGTCGTTTATGGCTGAGGCCGTTATAGAGTGGATGGATACCACAGCCTTAGAAAAAGCGCACTTTCTGGGCCACTCACTTGGCGGTAAAGTTGCCATGGAAATTGCCTTGCGCTACCCCAGTCGGGTAGATAAATTAATTGTTGCTGACATTGCACCCGTCGACTATCCCCGCCGCCATGACGATGTATTTGCCGCTTTTCAGGCGGTGGATCTCGAGAATATTTCCGGGCGAAATGATGTTGATAAAGCAATGCAAAACCATGTTGCAGAAGCCTCTACCAGAAGTTTTTTATTAAAAAATCTGCAAAAAAATGCCGGTGGTTGGCAGTGGCGAGTCAATCTTGAGGGTTTATATAAGGATTACGAACACTATATTGCCGGCAACACCACCGAAGAGCCTGCTTTTGCAAAGCCAGTATTGTTTATCAAGGGCGAACACTCCAATTATATTCTACCCGAGCATCGTGAATTGACTCTGGCATTATTTCCCAAGGCTTCCATTAAAGTCATACACGATACCAAGCACTGGCTACATGCAGAAAAGCCGGATATTTTTACGGGAATGGTGAAGCGCTTTCTCGCAGATTAGAGACTGACCACCGGCAGGGCTTCAAACAACAGTCTACCTTTAAACACGCTGTGAATACGTTCCTTTAGGCCCGGCGTGGCACCTGCCTCCGAAGGTTTATAAAGCCAGGCTATTCTCTTCTTGTAAGATCTTATTAACCCGGCAATTTTAATTGTCGCGTTACTAACGGGGCACTTGAAAAGGATACACTGTCATTTCAAACACGCTGTGAATACGTCCTTGTACGCTCTACGTCGGCTCCTGCCTCCGAAGGTTTGAAATGACAGTGTATCCTTTTCTCTAAACTGGGTAGTACTTTGTCAGAGTTCTTTTAAAAAAGCAGGCTTTTTTCAGCAACTGGCTATTTATAAACGCACTGCTTATAAACGCGCTGCGTCAGCTCCTGACCCCGAGGGTTTACAAGCGCAGGCGACTGTTTTTTATACCATTGTCGCCAGTCTTTTATTGTTAACTCAACAGCATTACATAATGATCAAATGAAAGCCTATACCAGCAATACCCGCCCCGATAAAGCGCAACAATTCTGCGGCACCGTTAATTCTCTTAGAGAAGATCCCAATAAAAACGCCCGCGAGATGAATGCCGCCAGTGCCAAGGACGAATCCAAGCGCATAGAGTAAAGGTGTCGCCAGATTTGGCATTTCTGTACCGTGAGCATGCCCATGGAAGAGCGCAAAAAAGCCAACAAAAATCATTGCAAGCATAATAGACAGTTTTTTTTCAGCAGCAATTGCAATACCTAAAGCCAATACCGACAGGGCAATACCCAGTTCAACAGAAAATAACGGGATACCCTGAATGCCTAAAATGCCGCCAATCAACATAAGCCCCACAAAAGCGCTCGGCACCGTCCAGATTGCCTTGCCCCCTATCTGTGCGCTTAAAATGCCAACACTAATCATGGCCAGCAGGTGATCAAATCCAAGTACGGGGTGACTTAGACCGGCAATAAAACCGCTGCCCTGTGCAAACTCATGCGCTAATACCATATTGGGTAACAGCAGCCCTAGAACGAGTGCTAATGTGTACTTTTTCATACGGGTTCTCTTAGATAAATAAGTGTTTGAATAAAAGAAGGTCTTGGGTAATTCACTAAAAAAATGACAGTATATTATTCGCCGGTGCCTGTCCATAGACTATCCACTGCGGGAAGGCTTGAGGTCATTGTACAGTCACAAAAGGGTAATGGCGATACATAATACTATAGTCAGAAGCTCGAGCCTGGCTGCTTAAGAAACTCGATTTCTTCCTTTGTCGACTGACGCCCCAAAATACGGTTTCGGTG
>JBCBZU010000304.1:0-3500 GCA_039815165.1 Pseudomonadota bacterium | reverse complement strand
CCAGAATCACATGGCCATTGGCATCGATCTGGCCATGAATCTGCGAGCCGCTGTTACTCAGAATGGAATTAAGGGAAATGGACTGACTATTGGGTTGAATATACTGTACCCGCTCATTGCGATTAATGTTGTAGCTTTGCCAGTCAATGGCCATGCGGTCAGTGTGTTGTTGTATGGTGGTGGTATTGCCGCTTTGGGTAATGGCTCCGGCACCGCCGGTAATTGCACCGCCCTTGGGCCCAGCCAAGGTGGGGCCGGGTAAGAACAAGAGCGTGATCACCAGTAATGAAAAAATCAAAAAGAAATGGTGTATAGGGCGCCAATGATGCTGTTTGACTTGACCTAAAGTGGCTGTGTAGTGATCGGCTATTGTGCCGCAGTGGCGGAAAAAAATAGTTCTATTGATCATGCGCATCACCTTTTCAGTATCATTTTTTATAAATGACTGTCTTTAAAAGCGACAAGCCTAGGTCTGGCATTGCTTAAAAAAACTGTCTGTATGAGATAACTCAAGCGAAATAAGAGGCGAGATTGTATATTATTTGCACCGTGTTGTATGTGATTTTTTATTGGCCTAAGCTGCCTCTGTTATTTTCTTGTCTTTTGCTGTAATCCGTAGTTAATTATTTTTGTAAAAAAGTTGGTTTGGGTTAAATGGCGAAATTATCAAACATATGGGCTGCTCAGCTACTACCCTTGGTTTTTTTCGCGACAACGATGACAAATAATGCTATAGAAGCAACGCTTCCAAGTGCTTT
Source organism: Pseudomonadota bacterium (assembly GCA_039815165.1). GTDB lineage: Bacteria > Pseudomonadota > Gammaproteobacteria > Pseudomonadales > Cellvibrionaceae > CANLBN01. The sequence goes on along the minus strand of JBCBZU010000304.1, from coordinate 2,742 downwards.
AATGAGCTATAAAACAGATGGAATCTAACGCTCTGGATAGAGGTTGTCGTTAAAGTCCTTTGAAATGACCGAAGAATTAATATTTATCTATAGTAATGTCTTTATGTGTTTACCTAAGTCCTGAATAATAAACATCTTATGCCGACTCTCCCTTTATCCATTCATCAATAACTTACGCGCCAAATCATCCAGGCACGTTAAATAAAGATGAGTTCGCGGATAAAAAACAAGGTTTGTTCTTAACGCTTAACCTCTATTTGTGCGCGAGAGGTAAAAAATTTAAGTCGTAGATTGTATCGGATTTGCTGTCGATAGGCATTGTTTTTTTGCAAAGAGTCTGGCGGGAAAATTGGGATAACGAATCGATTAAACAGCACTTTTATTATTGATTTAGGCATTGTTGATTTAGAAGTTGTTGATTTAAGTGACATTGATATATTCATTTAAAAAATCCATTCCTTAATTCACAAGCAAGTATATTGATCGGATTACTTGACCATTATTTGACTTAAGCAGCCATAAAATGAATTACGCGCCAAACGTTTAGTGCCAACCTTGTCTCATTGGCTAGTCAATAAAAAGCCAAGCCAAGCCAATAAAAAGCCAGACTTGATTTTAAAATTGAAGTCTTTGTTTTATTTGCGCGTGAACGGAGTGGTAAGTGTTGTGAAGTCTTGAAACCTGAAAGCCTATAAAACTTAACGCAAACCCTATAGGCCGGTTTGCAACTTAGTCTGCCTCACAATTGGGGGCGTTGCGTTAAAACCCTTGCCAGCATACTCAATAACCAAAAATTGGCTATCAGATCTTCCCCCAATCTCCGGATAGGAGTCATAAAAGGGCAAATGGCATAATTCTCTGAAGGCTATTAGCCATGGGAACGGCAGATGAATTTGTCGCCGAAATCCACTCACCCAGAGGATAAGCGATCAAACCTTACACAAAATCATCTGCATCGGCCAACTTGTACGACCAATATTAAGGCCATCGGTGTGTTAAATACACCATAGAAGAATTTATCTAGGGTTTGATGTTGTAGTGCCAGCGGGTGGTAAGCACACGGGTAGTTGATGATATTGGATAGCTCGCTTTAATAATATAAAGCTATTGCATAATTAGCATTAATTAATTTTATTTATTTTTGGCGCAAGGTATAGTGATCATAATCCAAACATCAGTCAGAGGACATACTATGCCAAGCTCTATGCTAAGCCACCGAGAGGGACAGCGCGTTCCCAATGTCAATTTCCGTATTCGAGAAGGCGACTCCTGGAAAGATTTAACCACCGACGATATTTTTAAAGCAAAGACCGTGGTGCTATTCGCACTACCCGGTGCATTTACACCGACATGCTCGTCAACGCATTTACCGCGCTATAACGAGCTGGTGCCCACCTTAAAAACGGAGGGTGTTGATACGGTCGCCTGCTTATCGGTTAACGATACTTTTGTAATGAATTCATGGGCCGGTGATCAAAAAGCAGAGCACATCACTTTTATCCCTGACGGGAATGGTGAATTTACCGAAGGCATGGGCATGCTCGTTAGCAAGGACGATTTAGGCTTTGGTAAACGCTCATGGCGCTATTCTATGTTGGTAAAAGATGGGGTTATCGAAAAAATGTTTATTGAGCCCGATAAGCCTGGTGACCCATTTGAGGTTAGTGACGCAGACACCATGCTGCACTATATTAACCCACAAGCTACATTGCCTAAGCGAGTTACGTTGTTTACCAAGCCCGGTTGTCCCCATTGTGCACGGGCCAAAAAAGCCTTAACAGATAATCGTTACCCCTATGAGGAAATTATATTAGGTGACAACGGGGTGACTTATAGTTCACTGGCGGCAGTCACCGGCCAGGGTACTGTGCCCCAGGTGTTTATTGAAGGCGAGCATGTAGGCGGAGCGGATCAGTTGGAACAGTGGTTGTCTGCCTAATTGGCGATACTCACTAACAATAGAAAAATCAGTTGGCGGCTCAATTTAAGTAAAATACCATTTACAATCAGACCAGCATAAAAACCATGTTTCGGTCTGAGGGCAATCCAACTGATTTTTCCAGGTATAAGCACTGGAGTAGCGCCAACAACGGGTGTGAGCGCAGTTCTTATACGCTTGATTATAGAAGGATCAGACGTGATCTGAGTTCACCCAGCAATAAGCAATGTCACTCTTCTGTCCAATAACGGGTCATCTCTAAAAACATAAATGACGCCGACCAGGTAATCAAGACCAAGCCCAGTAAAGCTTCGAGGCCCGCGACAAATCGAATATCCCCCACAGGAGATATATCCCCCAGACCTAAGGATGTATAAGTGGCAAATGAAAAGTAAACGCTGTCCATCAGTGTGGCGCTAAACTGACCAACCAGTTGGCCAAAAAGTGCATGGTGGTGCATCAAATGATAGCCAAGCCCAAATAGCCAAATCTCAAGCACATGGGCACATAGCGCCCCGACTACTCCTACAAGCACACGCAGTCGTGGGCGAATAGCAAATTTAGGGATATTGACTGACAACTGCCGCAGCGCTTCGTAGTGGATCAGCACTGCAATAGAGACCAATAGTATATTGATAAAATAAATCCACATAAGTGTTCATCTGCTGGTTTACAGGCCATTTATTCCCATGTTAAAACATCTATTTACTAGCGTAGCACTTGAAAAGAGTACACGGTCATTGCAAACACGCGGTCATTGCGTCCCTGTACGCTCTACGTCGGCTCCTGCCTCCGAAGGTTTG
>JBCBZU010000273.1:0-3807 GCA_039815165.1 Pseudomonadota bacterium | reverse complement strand
TGAAACTTATGAATAAAGCGCCACAAAAAACGATTTGAGTGGCGCAGTCGATGCTACCAGTAAGCGACAAATGAATAAACCAGATAGTCAAGTAATCCCGATACCCCCGGGCTTAGATTAAAATCAAACACTCCGTCGACTGATGCATAGTGGTACATTGCAATATTGGCCCAAGTTACCGTAAAGCCATTAATCGCCACCCAAGCCAGACCAAATGCATGTGGCCTTGCTATTACCCTGGTGGGATAAAATCGCTCTAAAATAATGAAAAAAATAAATACAGTAACTTGTACAGCGATTACAACGCTGAGTATGATTGTCACCGTTTGACCTTTACCGCTTGACCTATATATTTGGCAAGAAACCATCCAGCTATCACTACCGATAGCAAGAATACTAATGTGCATTTTTTGGCGCGAAAATGATTTTTTACCCTTCGCTATATTATTTAATCGTTGGTATTGCTTTAGGTCGCCGACTCTAAAAAATTCCCAAGGGCTTGAATTAAAAAGAAAAAATCTAAATTACCCAATATTTTGGATTAACGTTATTAATCTTCGGGGTTAGTAGCCGACGCTTAGCGTGTAGGGACATATTTACAGCGTATGTACTACCTGGTTTAGAGAAATGACAGTGTATTCTTTGCAAGTGCCCCGTTGGTAAATCTGGGCATGTAATTTGCTCCAATCCTCTCAGAAATAAGATGCCGATATATTGACGAAAGGTGGGCCTAGCTTGCAGATTTTAACAGTGGCAAATCAGAAAGGCGGGGTGGGCAAGACGACCACCACTGTGGCTTTGGGTGGTCTTGCAGCCGCTCAAGGGCAGCGAGTGCTATTAATCGATCTTGATCCCCATGGTTCTCTGACCAGTTACTTTGGTCAAAATCCTGACGAAATCAGTCATTCAGTATTTGAATTGTTTCAATCGCCTCCCGCCATCAGTATTGAAACCATTGCCCAGCTTCTGTTGCCGGTCAATCACGATAATATTGTGTTATTACCTGCCTCTACTGCACTGGCAACTCTTGAACGTCGAGTTATCGGTAGAGATGGTATGGGTTTGGTTATTGGCAAAGCGCTCAAGTTTCTGGAGGATGACTTCGATCTGGTGATTATTGATTCCCCCCCTGTTATTGGTGTTCTGTTAATCAATGGTCTCGCGGCATGTGATCGCTTAATTGTGCCTGTTCAAACGGAGTTTTTAGCACTTAAAGGCTTGGACCGTATGCTGCATACCCTCCGAATGCTTGAACATTCGCAAAAAAGGCCGATGGAGTATGTGATTGTGCCAACCATGTACGATAAGCGCACTCAGGCATCGCTTGGGTCTCTAAGAGAGATTCGCCATCGATATGGTGAAAACACCTGGCCGGGTAAAATTCCCGTGGATACCCAGTTCCGCAACGCCAGTAAACAGGGTGTGCCGCCCCACTGTTATGCCCCCAATAGCAATGGCGTGTCGGCTTATAAGAGCTTGCTAAAGTGGTTGCTAACCGCAGAAAAATCTGAAAATGCTTTGCGCTTTTGGGAGACCGGCTAGTGAGTAATAAACACACTGACGCCGTCTTAAATAATTACTTTGGTGAATTGTTAGATGAACCTTCAGACGAACCGTCGACAAACACCCGGGCTGCTGATGAGCAAAAGGTGGTCGATAAGCCAGCCAGCTCTGGTGTTGATAAGCAAAATATTCAATATACGGACACTCAGCCTTTGGCTGATAATCCCAATAATCCCCAAAAGCTTCACTTGTCCGACACATTGATTGAAGCCCAAACGGGTACTCCTGCACATTCTGCTCGGCGCGTAATCGCCAAGTCTGGTGATGGCCTTGAGCCCCATCATTTGCCTAAGCACGTTGACTGCTCTAACGGCAGTACTTCTGAGGTAGCCACTAACGGTTATGAACAACATAAGCAGCGCTTAGAGAACATGCTCCAGCAAGTCACGGCATTGGAGTCTCCTGCGACGCATTCTATCGACGCCAACATAGATGCCAACATAGATGCCAATATAGATGCCAATATAGACACTAGACCTAAAACAGAGCTAGCAAGTAAACAAGATGATTCCCTACCAATTACCACCGAAGCAAGCTATCAACTACTCCCCCCTTTAAGCAGTGAGTGGCTGGAAAATGGTCGCCCGAATTGGGCTCAAGATCGCTTTGATATTCTTCTTGTCGAGGTTGATGGTTTGCAGCTGGCGGTACCCCTACAGTCGCTGGGCCAAATACAAAGCCTAGAACAGAATTTGACGCCCTTATTCGGCCAGTCCAATTGGTTTATGGGCTTGCAAAAGACGCCTATTGGCAATGTAAAAACGGTTGATACCGCACGTTTTGTCATGCCAGAGCGCTACCGAGCTGAGCATAATTATCAATATGTCGTGTCGATTAATGGCCTAATGTGGGGGCTGGCGGTCGATAATATTCACCAGCCAATTAATATTGACCCCGACGATATTCGATGGCGCAGCAAACGCTCCTCAAGGCCTTGGATGGCGGGAACCGTGAAGCATCATATGTGTGTGTTGATGGATATCCCGGCAATGGGTGAAATCTTGCAAATGGAAGACAAAAATCATGGAGAATCCACTGGCAGTTAAGCAGAGATACACTATATTAAAAGAGTTAATAGTCGATTTGTGCCTTATGCATACCCCTGTGCTCAGGTCGGCGCTCACAATTAAGAGGATTTGCAGAGAATGGCTAGTAATGCAGCGCAAAAAACCACAAGTGATGATCCGGTTCTTCAGTGGGTAACGTTTAGGCTTGCCGGAGAGACCTATGGAGTGAATGTAATGCAAGTTCAGGAAGTCTTGCGCTATACCGAGATAGCCCCCGTTCCTGGTGCCCCTGAGTATGTGCTGGGTATCATTAATCTCCGTGGTAATGTCGTCACAGTCATCGACACCCGTAACCGCTTTGGTTTGGTATCAGGTGAGATAACCGACAATACCCGTATTGTCATTATTGAAGCCGAAGGTCATGTCATTGGTATTCTCGTTGACAGTGTGGCCGAAGTGGTTTATCTGCGTCAGTCAGAAATTGAAACGGCACCGAATGTGGGTAATGATGAAAGTGCTAAGTTTATTCAAGGTGTTTGCCACAAAAATGAAGAATTACTTATTCTCATTGAGCTGGATAAGTTACTCAGTGATACCGAATGGGCTGAACTGGAAGAGATCTGAGCAAGCGCCAATGACAACAGCAATAGCGTAGTTAAAATTCATGCCTTCAACGATCAACATTCAATGGTTGCAGCAATGGCTGCAAACAGATTGGTTTTTGGTGACAGCGGGCATTGGCACTATTGTTTTGGGCTTACTCCTTGTCAGCAGGTCTCGTCGACAAACTCAAGCGCTAACTGCCAAATTACAGCGTTTAGAGCGTGAGCTTAGAGCGGCCAACAGTAGCGCTGTTGGCATGGGTCGACAGTTGATAAAAATGGAAAAAATGCTCAAACACAATGTGCAGCCTGAGCTAACAGCCAATCATCCAACCGTGAACAATACTATTGATGCCCCCGCTGTCCAGCCTAAACCGATTAAACTGGAAACAACTCTCGCTCATTCCCCGACCAGTCAAGATTCATCGTACAACCAAGCCCGACACTACTTAAGTCAAGGTAAAAGCGTTGAAGAAACGGTTAAAGCCTGTGGACTATCTTATGCAGAAGTGTCACTTCTACAAGCCCTGTCGAAGCAGTCGGCGTCTATATCGTAAATCAAATATATCGTCGTCAAGTCTCCCAGCGGTAATTTCTTTGATATTGTCAATATCTTCGGCCCCAAATTTAAAAGC
>JBCBZU010000276.1:0-3784 GCA_039815165.1 Pseudomonadota bacterium | reverse complement strand
CTGTGTATAAACGCGGAAATAGAGGCTTTTATGCCCAATGTCCATTCCAGCTTAACCAAGTCTTACTTATTTTTATTCAGTTATTATTTAATTTATGTCAATCACATCACCACTTTTAGTTGCCATGGATTTTAGTCATGCAGCGGATTGTCTTGCCCTCGCTCAACAACTAAATCCCAAACACTGCCGCCTAAAGGTAGGCAAAGAGCTTTTTACCTCAGCGGGCCCAGTGCTTGTTGAACAACTGATGCAGATGGACTTTGAAATATTTCTCGATCTAAAATTTCATGATATCCCCACTACCTGTGCAAAAGCCGTAAAAGCCTCTGCTGAACTGGGCGTTTGGATGGTCAATGTCCATGCCAGTGGTGGTTTATCAATGATGGTCGCGGCAAGGGAAGCAATAGACCATGCTCAGGGCGCTAAGCCATTGTTAATTGGTGTTACAGTATTGACCAGTATGCATCACGACGATTTGCGTGGCATTGGTATCACCCAGCGCCCTGAAGAGCAGGTTTTGCGCTTAGCCGCTTTAGCGAAAAAAGCTGCTTTGGATGGCGTTGTTTGCTCTGCACAAGAAGCGAGTGTTTTGAAGTCGACCCTAGGGCAAGATTTTTGCCTGGTAAGTCCCGGTATTCGTCCAGCGGGATCAGCAAATAATGATCAGTGTCGCATTATGACGCCTGAGGATGCCTTAGAGCAGGGCAGTGATTACTTGGTTATTGGTCGACCGATTACTCAGGCCCCAGAACCGGCAGTGGCCTGTGAAGATATCCTAAAAAGTATTAAAGTCTTATGAGTGACTCTATTGTTATTACGGTTGATGGTCCTAGTGGTTCAGGTAAGGGCACTCTTTGTCAGCGCCTGGCGGAAAAGCTGGGTTTTCATTTGTTAGACAGTGGTGCTTTATATCGCTTAACCGCCCTTGCCAGCATGGAAAAAGGCATAAACCTCGCCAATGAAGCGGCGACTGCAGAAATCGCACGTAATTTAGATGTGAGTTTTAAGAGCAGTGCAGATGGCGTCAATGCCTTCCTTGCGGGCAGGGACGTAAGCCGGGAAATTCGCAGTGAGAAAGTAGGTATGGGCGCGTCACAGGTGGCGGCCTTACCGGCTGTGCGCGCCGCTTTACTGGAGCGTCAGCGGGTTTTTCAACAAGCGCCAGGTCTAATCGCGGATGGTCGTGATATGGGTACTACCGTTTTCCCTGGTGCAGCGGTCAAGCTGTTTCTGACCGCCAGCGCAGAAGAACGTGCAAACAGGCGCTATAATCAGTTGATTGATCGCGGAGAATCTGCTAACCTCCGCGCCCTGCTGGAGGATATACAAGCTCGTGATGCTCGTGATATGCGGCGATCAGCTTCGCCATTAGCGCCGGCGAAAGACGCCATAATGATCGAAAGTACGTCAATGCCTATCGATAAGGTATTCGAAATGGCACTTGTGGTCATTGCTGAGCAAACGTCTTTAAGTATCTAATATAAAAGCATATTTTAGATGACAGCATCCTAAAGTAAGTCCTTCCGCATTATCGTAGTGCAACTGTTAACAGCCTCTGGAGATGATTATCCAAGAGAGTTTGCGGTCAGGCGTAGCTGCACTTCTTTGTTTAATTGCCCGCGTCCCTGAATATGCGGTTGTGTAACCCTAGACTGAATACCTATCCTTGGTTTAACCCTGAGTCTAGCGTTGCCACTACCTAATAGGTTCCTTTCCATGAGCGAAAATTTCGCAGAACTCTTTGAAGAAAGTTTAAAAACCGTTGATATGATCCCCGGTTCCATCGTAACCGGTGTGGTGATCGATATTGACAAAGACTGGGTGACCGTTCACGCTGGTCTAAAATCTGAAGGCGTTATTCCTGCCTCTCAGTTCACCAATGAAAGCGGTGAAATTACCCTTAATGTGGGTGATGAAGTACAAGTCGCGCTGGAAACCGTCGAAGACGGCTTCGGTGAAACCAGACTCTCCCGCGAAAAAGCCAAACGAGCTGAGTCGTGGAAAGTATTAGAAGCGGCCCACGCTTCCGAAGAAGTGGTCACAGGTCTGATCACGGGTAAAGTTAAAGGTGGCTTTACGGTTGATGTTGCCAGTATCCGCGCATTTTTGCCGGGTTCTCTTGTGGATGTGCGACCTGTTCGTGATACCGCCCACCTTGAAGGCAAAGAACTCGAGTTCAAAGTCATCAAGCTTGATCAAAAGCGCAACAACGTGGTGGTTTCTCGCCGCGCAGTGATGGAGTCGGCGAATTCTGCTGAGCGCGAAGAGCTATTGGCTAACCTCGAAGAGGGCTCAATGGCGAAAGGAATTGTTAAGAATCTTACCGATTACGGCGCTTTCGTTGATTTGGGTGGCGTAGACGGTCTTCTGCACATTACCGATATGGCGTGGAAGCGGATTAAACACCCCAGTGAAATTGTGAATATCGGCGATGAGATTGACGTTAAAGTTCTCAAATTTGATCGTGACCGCAACCGTGTATCACTGGGCCTTAAACAAACCGGCGAAGATCCCTGGCTGGATATTATGCAACGCTACCCTGTGGGCGCCAAAGCAAAAGCAGTCGTTACCAATCTGACTGACTACGGTTGCTTCGCCGAAATTCAAGAAGGCGTCGAAGGTTTAGTCCATGTGTCTGAAATGGATTGGACTAACAAAAATATTCACCCGTCTAAAGTTGTTCAACTTGGCGATGAAGTGGAAGTCATGGTGCTTGAGATTGACGAAGAGCGTCGTCGAATCTCTCTGGGTATCAAGCAGTGTCAAGAAAACCCATGGGATGCCTTCGGTCGTCAGTTTGAGAAAGGCGATAAGATCTCCGGTAAGATCAAGTCAATCACCGACTTCGGTATCTTTATTGGTCTTGATGGCGGCATCGATGGTCTTGTGCACCTGTCAGATATTTCCTGGAATGAAGCGGGGGAGCAAGCGGTTCGCAACTTTAAGAAGGGCGACGAGCTTGAAACCGTTATTCTTGCCATTGACCCAGAGCGTGAGCGCATCTCCTTGGGTATTAAGCAGCTAGTGGAGGATGGCTTTACCGGTTATACCTCTGCCAATGATAAGGGCAGTATTGTTAAAGGCCTTGTTAAAGAAGTGGATGCCAAAGCCGCCATTATCACTCTGGATGAAGGAATTGAAGGTGTTATTAAAGCCTCTGACATTAGCCGTGATAAAGTTGAGGATGCATCAACCGTCCTTAAAGTAGGCGACGAAGTGGAATCGGTCATCGTTAACGTAGACCGTAAGAATCGTACCATTGCTTTATCAATTAAGGCAAAAGATGCTGCCGAGGAAAAAGCGTCCATCAAAGAGCACAGTGCTAAACAAGCTGAGGAATCGTCTCCAGCCACCTTGGGCGATCTGATCAAAGCCCAAATGGAAGGTCAAGATAAACAGTAAGCGCTTACTAAAGCTGTTTTTTCAAAAAGGCCGCATTGTAGCGGCCTTTTTTAAATGGAGTATAAAAGGGTCCAATCCATATTTAAGTAAATATGGATTGACACACCATTGCAGGCATTGAGTCTCTAAGACCATTGCTTACCAGCAGTGCTTACCCATGCGCTGACTGATACATCCTGTGGTTCGCCCTGCGAGCAGTTATGGCGTGAAAAACGGCTGGCGGTTTGGTTTAACAGTCTTTTTGCGGTCGTTCCCCTGAGTATTTCAACTCGTCTGAAATACAGTGAGACCTTTGCACGGAAGGTGATTTTGCTTTTAGGCAAGGCAAAAATGCACGGAAAGAGGGAGTTTATAGGTAATAAATGACCGATTGAGTACATTT
>JBCBZU010000455.1:0-2187 GCA_039815165.1 Pseudomonadota bacterium | reverse complement strand
GCCTGGAACAGTTACACTGGCGAGCGCGCTTACCGAGTCTGTAATCGCCGTTTGAGAGGCTCGTGGGCTCTTTCCCGTTCCGCAAATCGCGGCTCTGGGTCACAATCAGCCAACCACTCCAACTCTTCTTGGGTAATTTTATAGTGTTTGGAGTAACGGGAATCAATATACGCTCTTTTTAAGCGCTCAAAAGATCGGCGCTGGAACTTATTTTTACCAGAGAAAATGTCGGCCAGTGGCGACTCTGGCAAGGCCTTGTCAATGGCCATATTGCGCAGGTTTTTTATATTGTGTGTTCGGGGGCGATAGTTGGATATCACCAGTAAAATACAGGCATAAAAGCGTTCTGTCGCTTGATGCAATAAAAAAGCAGCGACTTTGAGTTTGCCTCGGTGCAATGCAAAATGACTCTGTTCATAGAAATCATCCGCATTTTCAAACCATTGTTGGTAATGCTCCTGAGCAATAGGCCACTGCTCTGCATTGCTTAAATGCTTAGGCTCTGGCAAGCCTTTGTTGGGCTTGCTGGTATAGAGATAAATCCCTTCCTTGCGAATATCACTAAAGAAATAATGGCCTTGTTTTAACCATTGGGCAATTTCCTCATGGGTATGCACAATCAGGTTAATGGGTGAGCGAGTCAGGCGATCTATCTTATCCTCAATCCCATACCAAAATTTTAGGTCGTCGGCTAACTCTCGGCCATTGACCGCCACCAGAATATCGTAGTCACTGATATAGCCATTGACGGGATTGTCTACATAAGTACCGCGAGCATGACTCCCAAATAAGATAATCCACACAATCCACTCATGCAGACCCGCTTCACCCTCAAACTCATTGAGGATAAGGCGCCGAATCTCAGCAATGGTATGTTGTTTACCTTCTGGTAAGTGGGTTAAATCAGTATTGATTACCATGCTGGAAACCGGGTTATGTAATTGGCTAGAGATTTTAACAGAGGTTTTAAACAGTGGGCGAACCATTCCTTTCCGAGACAGCACCCGCTACGCATTCTACAGCGCTGCCCCGGATTATTGCTATTTTGAGAGCTAATACAAGCTTTAAAAGGCCGGGACTCGGCTTTGCTGTCTTGGCTTTGCCGAATGGTTTGAACGACCATTGGGTCGAAAATCGACTGCATTTATCCGTTCAATCCAACGCGATCCAGCGCAGGCATTGCGCTACACCGTCATCATCTGACGACAAGCTGACGATATCAGCGCAGTCTTTAACCGCTTGCCGCGCATTGCCCATGGCCACTCCCATTCCCGCAAGGGATAGGAATACCTGATCAGACGGCGAATCACCAAAGGCCATCACTTGATCGGCGCTGACTTGGTGGTAATCAATTAATTGCTCAAAGCCTCTGTGCTTATCGGCTGCTGTACTGGTAACACTGGCAAATAGCCAGTCGGGCTTTGCTAAAAAATACGCAAAGGCAAAGTCCAGCTCGGGAAATTGTGTTGGCAAGGCGTTTAACAGCGCTCCCTGAGTGGGCTCATAACAGCCCAACAATAATTTAGTAATGGCTTGAGAAGAATTGAGTAAAGAGTCTACACCATGATACTGCGGACTGACTCGTAAGTGGTCGCCGTGAAGTTGCGCGAGTGCTTGTTGCGCTTGATCCAAAGGGTCTAGGGTGAAAAAGTCTTGTGTATAGAATTCGCAGTAGATTTGGTGCGCACACACAAAATCATAGAGGTCGGTAATCCGCTTTTTGTCTAATGAATGGAGCTTTAGTGTTTTTTGCCGAGAGGGATCGTATAACTCTGCGCCAGTACAATACAAACCCGCATCGGTTATTGGCAAATGATCAGATAAAAAGCGCGTTGCGATTGCCGGTCGACCAGAGGCAATGGCTAACTTTATGCCTTTGTCTTTTAAGCGGGCCAGCTGCTGCACTAAATAGTGTGAATAATTGCCTTGTGTATTTAGCAGAGTGCCGTCTATATCGAAAAAAATTAACGCAGGTTTAAAATGCTGTAAAGCTTTGCATGTTTCGTCGGGCAAAAGAGTCATAATAAAAACGTTTAATAACAAAATAACTTTTATATACCTTCGGGGGCAGCAACCGAAGAGCCTCCAGGCACATAGTCAAAGTGTATTCTTTTCAAGTGCCCCGTTAGTAAGCCATTGAAAATCAAGCAACTTCGCACAGTTGCGCCAATTTTCAATGGCGTCAAT
>JBCBZU010000292.1:0-3632 GCA_039815165.1 Pseudomonadota bacterium | reverse complement strand
CCAGAGAAAGCGGTCGAAGAGCTTGGCAAGACAGTTCCATTGGGTCGGATAGCTGAGCCTGAGGATATCGCTGACGTGATCCTGTTCCTTGCCTCCGACGATGCGCGCTACATCTGCGGCACTTTGGTGGAGGTGAATGGTGGGAAGCCAGTCTCATGACCAGCTTTAGCGACAAAGTTGTGCTTGTCACGGGCGGGCGGTCGGGTATCGGACGCGCCATCGCACAGAAGTTCAGTGAGGAGGGTGCAGAGGTTTTCACCGCACAAAGGGGCAGTGATCCGCAGTTTCGCGCGATACAAGCAGATTTCACCGATGCTGGAGCATAAAAACTGAAGCCAACAGGGCAATAAGCAAATACAGGAGATGTCTGCGCATAAAAAATAGTGGGTCGCTGTAATTGACGGCCGCAAAGTCAATCGATGCCGATGCTACCGTCACCAGACCAATACTCAATAAAGCCAATGCCGTCAACAAAAATGAATAATTTAGTGACAGCTTGTGCTGTTGATTAAATGAATTTGAAAAAGGCAGCGGCCATTTTAATACAGTCATGCAGCCTCCTTTACCGCCAGCATAAATTGCTCACCTCTGTCCTGGTAGCCTGAGAACATATCAAAGCTGGCGCAGGCGGGAGAAAGTAACACCAAATCACCGCCACTTGCCTGCTTTTTTGCCAGTTGCACGGCATCGCGCAAATCGCCGGCATGGTGTATTTGCACAGCCTTATTAATGGCCCTATCAAGTTTATCGGCATCTTTGCCAATAAGAATGACTAAGTGGACGGTCTCGGCCAACACCGGCACCAAAAGGGAAAAATCGGCATCTTTTGCCTGTCCACCGGCGATTAAAATAATATTTTTCGATTGTTGGTTGGCGAAGCCTTTTAGCGCGGCCAGCGTGGCACCGACATTAGTTGCTTTGGAATCGTTAATAAAATCGACGCCATTGATGTTTGCAAACCACTGGCAACGATGGGGCAAGCCCTGAAACTGTTTGAGACTGTTCAACATAGATGGCATTGGCAACTTCGCCAACATGCCAATGGCCAATGCCGCTGCACAGTTGGCAACATTATGCTGCCCTCGCACTTGCAGTTCATCGACTGCCAGTAAAGTTGAAAACTCATACGCGAGATAATCTCTACCATCTCTGTTGATAAGGCCAAAACCATGGCGATCGGGAGTATCGGCCGCAAAGGATATGCATTGCGTACCTTTAGCCAAGGGCGCCTGGGTCAGAGGATCAGCCCGATTGACAACGATGGATTGTGCATTTAGGTAAACGCGCTGTTTAGCCCGGTGGTAATCGGCCAAACTGTCATAACGATCCATATGATCGGCACTGATATTGAGAATGGTGGCAACCTGGGGGCGTAGCGAGTAGGTGGTTTCCAATTGAAAGCTGGACAGTTCAATCACATATAAATCCGCGGGCTTGTCTAAGGTATCCAGTAGTGCAGTGCCTATATTGCCGGCAACAATGACTTTCAGGCCGGCGTCCTTCGCCATTTGTCCCACCAGGGTAGTTACCGTTGTTTTTGCGTTTGATCCGGTAATCGCAACGACGGGTTTTTTCACTTCGCGGGCAAATAATTCAACGTCGCCAATAACCGCTATGCCCTGTTTTATCGCCGCCGCAATCTCGGGGGTTTTTATACTGATGCCGGGGCTTGTCACTATTTCGGTAGCAGCCAGAAGCATGTCGACATCAAGCTTGCCTAAAATTAATTTTATTTCTGGAAAAGCCAGCCGAAACTCTTGTAAACATGGTGGCTGCTGGCGGGTATCCATAACTAAAAATGGGAGGTCTTTCTTTTTTAAAAAGCGAGCAACAGACAAGCCGGTCACACCCAGACCAATGATAACGCTTAGTTTGTCGCTTGCTATTAATGTCATTACTATTTAGCTCTTACTCATATCACTTTTTATCTGCGCTAGCGTAGCTTTAAGGTGGCCAAACCAAACAAAACCAAGATAACGGTGATAATCCAAAACCGAACAATGACCCTGGGCTCTGGCCAGCCTTTTAATTCAAAGTGGTGATGGATGGGCGCCATTCGAAAAATGCGTTTACCGGTTAACTTATAGGAGGCCACCTGCATCATCACTGAAACGGTTTCCATCACAAACACCCCGCCCATAATAAAGAAGACGATTTCATGTCGAATAATCACGGCAATAACGCCAAGGGCGGCACCCAGGGCCAATGCCCCTACATCGCCCATAAATACCTGCGCCGGATAGGTGTTAAACCACAAAAAGCCCATACCAGCACCCGCTAGTGCTGTGCAAAAAATAATAAGTTCACCGGTTCCGGCAACATAAGGAATATGCAAATACTCGGAAAAAGTGATATTGCCCACCAAGTAGGCGATCACCCCCAAAGCGCCACCCACAAGCACGGTCGGCATAATCGCCAGGCCGTCCAAGCCATCGGTCAGATTGACGGCGTTGCTGGCGCCAACAATCACGAAATAGCTCAGTGGAATGTATAACCAACCCAATTCCAACATAAAGTTTTTAAAAAATGGAATGATCAGCTCGGTCTCCGCAGGCGTGCTCGCATAGACGTATAAATAAATCGCCGCACCCAGCCCTGCGACAGACTGCCAAAAATACTTCCATTTTGCAGGAAGACCTTTTG
Organism: Pseudomonadota bacterium; assembly: GCA_039815165.1. Lineage (GTDB taxonomy): Bacteria > Pseudomonadota > Gammaproteobacteria > Pseudomonadales > Cellvibrionaceae > CANLBN01. The sequence continues at coordinate 989 of JBCBZU010000292.1, read as the reverse complement.
AGTTTTTCTCAATAACTTTTCGGTAATCGTCAACAAACCCAACTGTACCGAAAATAGCCGTCACAATAAGCACTACCCACACATATCGATTGGATAAATCGGACCACAACAAACTGCTAATAAAGATTGCGGCCAGTATTAAAGTTCCCCCCATGGTTGGAGTACCCGACTTGGACAGATGGGACGCCGGGCCATCGTCTCGTATCGACTGCCCTATTTGTAAAATATTGAGGCGCCGAATCATCCAAGGACCCAGCAATAGGGATATGCCCAGAGCGGTAAGCACGCCTAGAATTCCGCGAAAGGTCAGGTACTGGAACACGGCAAAACCGCTATTAAATTGCTCTAAATATTCAGCAAGCCAAACTAGCATTATTGTTATCTCCGTTGGATTTAAGTGCTTGAATTACTCTTTCCATTTTTGAACTGCGTGAGCCCTTGACCATCACCGCAGTGTAGGGGGTCACCACTGCCAATAAATCTTCGATCAGGCGGTCCATAGAGGAAAAAAAGTGCGCATTGTCGCCGAAGGCGGTTACGGTCTCTCGACAGTGATTGCCGATGGCAAAAACAGCGTTAATCCCTTTGTCGCGAGCGTAGTGACCGACTTGTTGATGAAAATGTTTGGCCTCATCCCCAAGCTCTGCCATATCGCCCAGCACCAATATTTTTTCGCCCGCAAGAGCGGATAAAACATCACTTGCAGCGTTCACTGAACCCGGATTAGCATTGTAAGTATCGTCGATAAGGGTACAGCCGGACTGGCTTTGAACCAGCTGTAAACGACCCGGTTCGCCTGCAAATAACGCTAAGCCTTTGGCGATAAATTCAAGCTGAATGCCCGCTGCCAAACCACAGGCGGAGGCCGCCAGGGCGTTGGCAATATTGTGTCGCCCGAGCACATTGAGCTTGACTACGATACTGCTACTGCCACAGGACAGACAAAACGAATAACAGCCATTGGTGAGTGCCTGTATATTTTTGGCGCT
>JBCBZU010000333.1:0-3179 GCA_039815165.1 Pseudomonadota bacterium | reverse complement strand
CGAGCAACTGGATGTGACACGGATGAAGTTGGAGTTGATCGTTGAGCATCTCGATATATTGATAGAGAGAGAGTTAACATGAGTCATTGGGGGCAAAGATTGTCGGCCGAGGATATCTCACAGCGTACTACAAGACTGATCAAAGAGGGCTATTTGTCGCAAGAACGTTCGATTTTTGTTCATGACCTTGACTTGATGGCCAATCGGATCAGCATGTTGAAGCAAGCCTTTCCAGCGAATGCCTTGCATGCTATTGCGGTCAAAGCCAACCCTCTGGTGAAAGTGTTAAAGGAAATCGTCAGCGCCGGTGCCGGGCTTGAATGTGCGTCGGTTGAAGAAGTTGAGCTAAGCCTCGCGGCGGGGTGCCCGCCTGAGAAAATTGTCTTTGATTCACCAGCAAAAACGATTGAAGAAATTCAATTTGCGCTGAATAAAGGTATCCATATAAACCTCGATAATTTTGATGAATTGGAGCGTGTTTCTGCACTGCATTCTGGTGATATGCGCGGCCACGTTGGGTTTCGGGTGAATCCACAGATTGGCGGAGGTAAGATTGCGATCACTTCGGTAGCCACACAATTATCCAAGTTTGGTGTGCCGCTCCAGGCAAACGAAGCCGCGTTGTTACAAGCATATTCAAAATACCCGTGGCTTGATGGCCTGCATGTGCATGTTGGATCACAGGGTTATGAACTGTCGCAATTAATTGAGGCTGTTGCCCGCGTTGAGGTCTTTCGTCAAAAACTGCATAAGCAAACTGGCCGTAATATTACACAATTGGATATTGGTGGAGGTTTGTCTGCAGCCTATTGCGGATCGGACTGTCCGCCTTCTATCGAGGAATATGCGCGTCGTTTAAAGCAAAGGGTGCCGGACATTTTTAATAAGCAAACCAGAATTTTAACGGAGTTTGGGCGTTCGGTTCAGGCTTCGTGTGGCTGGGCTGTGAGTCGAGTGGAATACATAAAATGCGCAGCGAATAGTACCATGGCCATTCTCCACCTTGGGGCGGACGCTTTTATGCGGACCGTGTACCACCCCAACGACTGGCATCACGACTTTTTAGTGTTAACGGCAGAAGGCGAGATAAAGAGTGGAGCAGAACGCCCGGTGACCCTTGTTGGCCCCCTGTGCTTTGCCGGCGATATTCTGGCACGAGAAATATTATTGCCGGAAATCACCAATACGGATCTTATAGTCGTCCGAGACTGCGGGGCCTACACACTGAGCACTTGGTCGCGCCACTGCAATCGTGGTCTGCCCAATGTAGTTGGCTGGATGAACAATCAGGCTTGCGTTCTAAAGCGGGCCGAACGTCCGCAAGATGTGGTTGAGTTCTGGAGCTGAGGGTGTTATCCCAATAGATGCCCATATTGAAAAACTTAAACAAATGCTTACAACATGCCTTTGCACCCGACATCCTGTTAATGATTTCAGCGGTTGTCGCCATTACCGTTGCCAAGCTGCTGCTTGTTTCCGATTACTATAATTTGCAGCTAGATATCCCGGTGGTTATTGCCATAGGGGTTCTGGAAATCAAAAACCCTTATGACTAATATCGGGGTGAATGACTTAGAGTGAATTTGTCCACGGTTTTTCCCATGACTTATTTTTCGTTGTGTCACCTATGGTGGCTCAGCGGTGCATGATTCTGTGGGAAATTTTGCGAAATAATCCCTATAGCGGCGACTGACAGGAATGTGTGTGCCGTTACTCAGGGTAATTTTTCCTTCGCGACCGGTCTTACTAAAACACTCAATATGGCTAAAATTTACCCAATAAGAACGATGGCACTGAGAACCAAGCTCAGGGTCCAGCTCCTTAATGGCATCCTTTAAATTATATAAAACCAATGCCTTACCCTTGGTGGTGGTAACCGAGATATAGTGTAATTCCGCTTTTAAATAAATAAGCGGCGCCTGAATATTTCTCGGGAGCAATTCTAAAAAAACCGATTGCCTGGATGCAGATTTGTGTTCACTCGCGGGTGTTGTTTGCCGGTCTTCGGTTTTAGTTTCCCCCACTTTTATTAAGCGAAAACCCCTGATCCAAGGCAGATTCATTGCCAGCCATACCAATACAATGGGCGGTGTAACGGCCAGCCATTCATTTGCCAACGCTCTCAACAGGGCCACCTGATCACTGCTTGTGGGTAATGCTGGCAGGTAGTCAATGAGTAAGGCGATAGGTGAGAACAGTAGAGCGCCTACCAGGCCTGAAACAATCAATTTTATCCATGGAGGCAGTTGGTCAAAGTACGCATTTTGATGCAAGCTAATATGACTGAGAAGAAGCAACACCATCGGCAACAGAGTTTGTGCCTGCCACTTCAAAAAACTTGCCAATGGGCTCAATAAGTCATCACCGGCGATAAACCAAAACACAAGCCCTAATACGCTTGCAGTGCCGAGGAAATAGGTCTTGGCCCCTAGCTCTCCAATAGTAAAGTGCCCGTTCATACATTTTCTTGCCCATTGGTGTAATCGATTGATTCTAAAAGAGAATTCACCCGTAAGTTGATATACCTTTGGCAATCAACTCACAGGAGATTAACATGAAATTTGATTATTTTAACAGTCGTTTATTTTTAATGGTTTTATTATTGGCCACTCAGTCCGTTGGCGCAGAGACCAACAACCCATGGTATGTAAAACCTTATATTGGCCTCAGCCAGCTATCTAACACTACAGCAGATTCAAGCAATATTGGTAGTGCAGATGGTCGAGCAGATATTGATACTGAAAGCGGTTTTGTCAGTGGTATCAGCCTTGGCTATCAATTTAATGAAAATATAGCAACAGAATTTGGCTGGGAGTACCGTAGCAATGACTCTGAAGTCACTTTGGCCGATGGCCAGATTTACAGTGATGGCAATTATGCGTCTAATCTTTTCTATGTGAATGGCGTCTATGCATTCGCTCCATCCACTCCCTGGAATCCATATCTTGGGGTTGGGGTGTAATGGGCACAATCGATTGAACTGGTTATGGAGCGGGCAGGGGAAGAGCTGTCTTATTCCGGTGATGGTGATGTAGGTTATCAACTATTTGCAGGCACCCATTATAAGATCTATAATCAATGGTCTATAAATAGTGAATTGCGTTATGGATCGATTGATAATATTAAAATGAAAGGTGAGCAGAGCAGCGGTGATCTCAGTGGGCTCGATTATGAGTCAT
>JBCBZU010000353.1:0-2994 GCA_039815165.1 Pseudomonadota bacterium | reverse complement strand
GAGGTGTACATATACGTATTCACAGCGTGTTTGAAATGACAGTGTATTCTTTTCAAGTACCCCGTTAGTAAGTCTTCCCATCAGACAAATCTAAGGTTTGATAATGCTCACCATAAAGCGATACCAATACCCTATTAAGGGATTGCTTTAGTTGATTGAGCTCAGGGGCAACCACGGTTACGTGTCCCAATTTACGGCGGGCACGCTCCTCTTTATGGTAGTCGTGATAGTACACGCTATCATTGGATAGCTTGGATCGGTTACCATGCTGACCCAAAATATTCACAATGCCGGCCATCGCAGGCATTGTTGTCTTGCCTAAACCCATATCTGCAATAGCCCGACAATGATTTTCAAATTGGCTGGTTTGACTGCCTTCAATGGTCCAGTGTCCGGAATTATGCACCCGGGGCGCCAGTTCGTTGACAACAATGCCCTGATCCGTTTCGAAACATTCCATGGTCAGTACGCCAATATAATCCAAGTTGGTTAATAGTGTCTTCATAAATTGCTGCGCCTGCGACTCCAGGGCTGCCGCTATATTAGGAGCTGGGGCGATGGTTGATATTAGCACCCCATCTTCATGGCGATTTTCCATGATCGAATACAGGGCGATATCACCTCTTGCATCGCGCGCCGCGATAATCGACAGCTCTCGCGAATGGGGCACGTGTTTTTCAGCAATTAAGCTGACACCTTCTTCCATTGCTTTTACCAGTGCGCTTTGTTTTATATCTTCAGGTTTTTGTATACGCCATTGATGATAGCCGTCGTAACCTGATTCTGCGGCCTTGATATACAGGGGGTAATGGAAAGATCTGGTTAACGACTCAAGCTGGGACAATGTGCCCAGTACTGCAAAATCAGCAGTGGGGATGCCATGTTCACGTAAAAAGTGTTTTTCGCGGATACGGTTCTGGGCGATGTGAATGGCCTGACCGCCAGGTCTTATAGCCGTTAGAGCGCTAAGTGCGTCGAGCAAGTCGACATCCACCATTTCTTTTTCGACGGTGATAATATCAGGCTTGCCCAAGTGTTCAAATAGAGTGTCTGCCTCTGTCGCTTCTGAAAGCGTAAATACTTCACCTAAGCCTGCAACACAGCGTGGATCTTCGCCGGGATCTGCCACAAAGGAGAAGCGCAGTCCTAGTTCAATACCGGCCTTAGCCGTCATTTGAGCAAGCTGTCCACAACCAAAAATAGCAATATGCATGATCCTAGATTCCTCAGTTGAACGCTAGTAAGTAATGATTTTTCTATAAAATAGGCAGCTTTACACGAAAGCCTTACAAAAAGCCTTACAAAAAACCTTACAAAAATAAATCCATTCACCTATAGGGTGAGTCCGCTAAACACTGTACAGCACCCATCTGGCACTGGCTGAACATGACTAGATACCTCGCCATAGGCCCCGCTATGACTCGGTTTCTATTCACGCCCAGCCAGCACCTGCTACGCACTCTACAGCGCTTTCAACTGAGGAATCCAAGATGAATAAATTAGAATTTATTCAACAGAATCGGGGACCTGATCGCTTTGTTGCTGCCGCCAATCCTGGATTTTCTTACTGAGTGCAGGATCGCTGGTGGCGATAATTTGGGCAGCCATAAGGCCCGCATTAAAGGCCCCCGCTTCACCAATAGCCTGGGTGGCCACGGCAACACCACGGGGCATTTGCACAATGGACAATAAACTGTCCATGCCCTTTAATTGCTTGCTGCTGACGGGGACACCGACAACCGGTAAATGAGTCATTGATGCCGCCATACCGGGCAAATGGGCTGCGCCTCCAGCACCGGCAATAATCACTTTAATGCCACGAGCAGCCGCCGACTGGGCAAATTCCACCAGGCTTTGGGGCGTTCTGTGAGCAGAAACGACTCGCGTCTCGTAGGCAAGCCCTAACTGATCGAGCATATTGGCTGCCTTTGACATGGTAGGCCAGTCAGAGCGGGAGCCCATAATGATGCTAACGGTAATGTCTTCGCTCATAGTTGTTATTCACCTCTCCCCAAGCCTTTTTAAAAAAAAGCACAGCATGCCCTGTTGGCCAGAACAAAAATGCATGAATTTACTGAATTGCCCCTGAACACGGGTGGGCCGAGAACGGTTTATTTATGGAAAAGCCGAGGATTGTACCAATAGTTTGGACGGAAGGCCATAATCAGAGCGAGCAGGTATTAAACCCACTTAACCTGGCCGCGATAGACGATTTTCTTCTTCTTGCCCGGTGGGGGCTCATCTCCACCCGTACCGTTGGAATTATTAGAGGAGTTGCCGTGGTCAACAGAAGCGCCACGATAGCTGCCTGAGGAGTGACGTTTAATTTCTGATATTTGTTTTTCAACGATGAGTTGACCGTCAAAGGAAATGCCGTTCTGCTCAAAGAAGCGCTTGTGACCAGGAGATACAAAGCCGCCAATGCGCTCTAACTCTTGCTGAACCGCAGGAGAAGACTCTTGTGAGGCCCATTTAAACAAGGCCAGCATGTCTTTGGATTTTTTGACGTTAAAATCACGGCCTGTTTGATTTTTTGCCAGGTTGGCCAGCATAGCCAACTCCTGACGCAAGCGCTGGCTGGCGTTAGTTTGATTATTAGTTGCCATACTGTCTATCTCCTATTTTTTTATCCATAGGGGGGGGGGACATAACTACATAATGATTTGAATATTGCCTAAGTATAGACAATGGTCAAAAAAGTGCTTTTATGTTGTCAGCCAATAACTGCCTCAGGCTGAATATTTGCTTATCAACTCGATTTTTAAAAACCATCGCAAGGGTAGGTATGTTTATACAGTGCTTTAAAAATAGTGCTGAAAATTTCATTTTTTAATGCATTTTTTTGACTAGTGTCAGTAACCCTAAAAACCGCAGTTGACCGCTTATTTCTCACGTAAGACAATGATATACCAACAAAAATACTTTACTTCTTATTCACCCATAGGGTGAGTTAAAAAACGCTACACAGATTTGGGCTGGATCTAAGGCCGCAAT
>JBCBZU010000039.1:0-9334 GCA_039815165.1 Pseudomonadota bacterium | reverse complement strand
TTCATCGTCGCCATCGCCTTCAGACGAACTGTCCAGATAAGGGTTTTGCTCGACATTTTTTTTCACATCATAAGTGTCTTCAGTGACACCTTTATCGTAGCGGAGATTGGGTAATATACCTTCCGAGCTAAAGTAATCGTTGGTGGTTGTGTACAGCGGTTCGAGGTATTTATAAATCAAGCTGGCAAATACTTTGTAAGCAATCAGCTTGGATACGGTATTGAGGCTGGTTAAACCCAGACTGGAACGCAATGCTACACAAAACTGTAAAGGGGAAACAGGGTTGTTGTGTTCGTTAACGACTTCACCACCATTAATGCTGCCAAAGCGCTTTTCCAGTCGCCACAGCTCATCTTGGAATTCTATATTACTTTCATGAGCGATAGTTTTGATCGCGATGGTTTCTTCCAGCTCGTCATTATCGATCAATGACCACACTTTATCTTCGGGGTGAGGCTCGCGCAGGTAGGTGGACAGTGCCTTGCGTTGGAACAGGTCAAAACCGTGGTTGATCTGGTCGCCAAAGTTAAGTTTTAATCGCTCAGCGCTATGGCGAAATTCTCGCAAGTTATCCAAGGCCTTGAGATTGTCCTGATTGGTGGTCGCCTTGTCTATATTTTCGTTGAGCTTGTCATCCGTAGCTCGAATAAAGTCACTAAACAAAGTATCAGCCTGATTAACCGCAACCTCTTGGCAGTGGTTTAGCCAAGCGGAAACCTTAAGGTCATAAGAAGTAACCTTATTGGACGATACTGTCCTGAGATGTGGACGAGGTGTTTCTATTGGATTTTCGTTATCAGTCATTCACTTCACCCTGACTTATTGTTGATCCATAAGTAAGTTGATCAACGATTGTACATGAGTATACAGTTCACTGTTAATACTATTTCTGCGCAGAATTGTGATAGCGTTAACAAGCACAAAAATTGCACAATTGTGGATTATTGCGTCACTTAAAAAATGTGATCTGAATCACGTGCAGTATAAGTGAGAAATAGAAAATTGATATATAACGATTAGGTTTAAAAGTTTTACAATCTATAACTACATTTGATTCAAATTGACGGTTTTACGTGCTTTTTTCCTTCCCCTTTCTTTGTTGCGCATCCGTCATACATGCTTCTGCAATTCGCTTAGATCGCTGAAAAAGCTTTTTTTAAGGATAACCCAAGAATATTATGGGTCAATTAAGAAACAAGTCTGTTTTTCTCTAGCAATATCGTACACCCACGATAAGTGATAGCAATCAACCGTAATAGTTGGGACCATGGCTAAAATATCGCATCTGTTTTAATAAAAAGGCGACCAGCTCTATAGAAATGTAGCCTGAGACCTTTGCACGGAAGATGATTTTGCTTTTAGGCAAGGCAAAAATGCACGGAAAGAGGGAGTTTACAGGTAATAAATGACCGATTGAGTACATTTTTAACGCCGCATAAGAGCAAAATGGCAAAACCAATTTTAACTGTAAGCGTTTTGCGATAAGCTATGTTTGTTTATGGGCAGGCCCTCATTAAGGATGACTATAGAATAATTTCGAGGACGAGTTTGCTGCCGAAGTATGCGAGCATTAGCAAACAAAAGCCACTCAGTATCCATTTAACCGCAGTATTGCCACGCCAGCCAAGCGCATAGCGACCACCTAACAGGGTGAGAAATACCACTAAGGCAAATACAGACAGGACCGTTTTGTGAACCAGGTGCTGCGCAAAAATATCATCGAGGTAAAATAGGCCTGTCAGTATGCCCAAAGCGAGCAGTGCGACTCCGGCGGTAAGCAGTTCATAGATCAGTGACTCCATGGTTTGGAGTGGAGGGAGTAACTTTGCAGGGCCGGATAGTTGATGAGTCTTAATCTTGTGATTTTGCCAGCTCCACAACAGCGCTTGCAGTGCCGTCATTGTAATTAAGCAATAAGCCACAATAGACAGCAAGATATGGGATATGACCCCTAGGCTTGCATCGATAAAGTTATATTTTTCTGGCTTTATGCTTAAAGATAAGGCGATACACAAGACAGAAATGGGAAAAAGAAAAACCCAAAGGTTGTGCAGGGGTTTACGCAGGCAGCTAATAACAACAATGACATTAATCAGTAGCGCAATTAGCGAAGTCATATTGTCGATACTTAAATCAACTCGGCCATTAACCCCCATAAGCTGCCAAATACCGAGTCCGTGGAGCACTATGGCTGCTATGGCGACAATAATGACTGAAGGTTTAGCAATGCTCTCCTGTCGATATACTAATAATAGAACAAAACCACTGGCGATTAAGTAGATCACGATGGCAGAGATATTTAGCGCTAGACTCAGCATTAGACTATGGTTTTGCCTTTAGCAATACAGAAATTAAGAAAGCATAGTTTATCAGTAATTGGTGAGTATCTGTCTATAAACGACCATGGCTGGCTTATTGGAGAGCAACCTGCATCACACTTTACAAACCGTGAAACAGGTCTTCGCTGTGGAGCGTTCTCATCCATAGCCCTGTTTTTGGATAAGTAACTAGTTATCGCTGAAAAAATAACTGATCAACAGTGGTCGGAGTTACACCTGAGGTGAGAGGGAAAGTAGCAAAAGTGACCCGTGAAAGAGGCTATAGATTGTGTACTTTGGGGATTGTGCGGTTATGACAGTGCTTTAATTTGACTGTTTAGGCGACTCTTATGTCGAGCGGCCTTATTCTTGTGCATAATGCCTTTATTGACCACGCTGTCAATAGTGGGTACGGCATTGGCAAAAGCTGCGGTTGCGGCCTGTTTGTCGCCAGCATCAATAGCGGCAACCACTTTTTTAATATATGTTCGTACCATAGAACGCAAGCTGGCATTGTGTTTGCGCGCTTTTTCATTTTGTATGGCACGCTTCTTTGCTTGAGGTGAATTGGCCACCGTTAGCTCCTGTATCTGCATCATCTAATAAATTGGGCTTAATTGCCATGGTAGTGGCAAAATTAAGGGGCGTAATTATGCCATCTATTAATCGCTTGTCAATAAATAGCGGGTGATATCAAGATTATTTTTGATGCTTGGGTTTGTTTAGACATTAAGCTCTGAAGGCTTACTAACCCCCGCTTAAGGCTTTTAACCCCCGCTAAGGCTATCTACCCTCCGCTTAAGGCTATCTACCCTCCGCTTAAGGCTATTTACCCCCCGCTTAAGGCTATTTCGACACACACCTGGCTTATCTTTTACAATTAGCTGTCAGATGGGTAGGGTTTTTAGTTTGTCTTAGCTTTATTGTGCTAGTGTCGTTTTACACTTAAAACGAGTGTCGCTGTTCGATTTCGATACAGCAGTCAGCCCCAAGTTTTTGCAAGATACGGCTGTAGCGTTTGGCTTGATCATATTCAAGGCCACGCTTAAGCGTGACGATTTTGCCAGAGAAGATATTCTCAAGAAAGGCTTCGTCGCTCAAATTAAACGCTTCAGAAAAGCGCTGAGCGACATCGCTGGGGTTGCTTCCTTTAACGGTGTTTCCGGAAAATACTACCTTATATGTTTCAGGATTTTCATTCATTTGCATCATACTTAACCATGTTTGGAGCACCTTTCCAGGCATTAGGCACTCGCATTCCAATTTGATCATATTTTATACAAAATCGGGCAAGAAAGATAGGAAGTGCTGCAAATTTTTCCCTCCTTGCCTTTGATGTCCATAAAAAGTGACCATCAACAAAGGCGTCATCTTCTACCAAGAGTTAGTTTGTGGGCAATCACTAACTTATTTCTTTCCTCAATTCGATCAAGCATAGGGAAATCAGCTATCGGCAACAAGCTAAGTGGAAAACGATTAAGCATCCATAAATGACTAAAACCACAGTTTCACTCGGTTGACGGAAGAGCCAAGAGCAACAACGCCGTATTGCGCGGCCTTAGATCCAGTCTAAATCTGTATGGCGTTTTTGAACTCACCTTGTAGATAAGCAAGAATAAAAATATTTTTGCTTATATATCAGCATCTTACCTTGTAAATAAGCGGTCAACTGCGGTTTTCTAAAAGTTACTAATCCACATTATTTGATAAGGCGCCATTAAGGCTTCCCCTCCAATACCGTCTAATTGAACTCCGCTAATCAGGTCGTACCAATGATCAGTAAGGATAAGATTTAGGCTGGATAAAGTAATGTTTTGCGGTTTATCGCAAATATTATGAAGGCAGAAAATGCTTTGTCGCCTATCGATACTCTGTCGCCAAAAGGCAAATACCTGATCATTTATATGCAGGGTAAACTGAGTCGCATTAGGGTGAAAAGCCGGTTGTTGTTTACGGAGACTAATTAGCTGTTTTAACTGGTTGAGCACTTGATAGTGAGCGCTACTGTTGTTTGATAATAACTGATCCAGTTGATCATACTGCCATTGATGACGATTAATGGCGCGGTTATGGCCTTCTTGTTCCACTCCTGCGTGGTCATTCTTTGTTGCTAACAGGCTGTGAACATAAAATCCGGGAATTCCCTCCAGAGCCAACATAATGCCATGGGCACAAATAAAGCGGGGGATCTGCCATTGATCTGGACCTTTGATAGTGCCTTTTAGTGCATCAAATAAGGCAATATTAATCTCATAAGGTTTGTTGATGCCATTATCCAACGCTCGCCATGAAATGGTACCGCCAAAAGCGGTCATGGTATCTGTGAGTTCCAGCAGCTCTTCATCATTGAGTAAACCTTCTGCAGGGCGCAGACCGATGCCATCGTGGGACGCAATAAAGTTAAAGTAAGTCGTGCCGTTTTGTGCCGGGGGCATGCTCATCATCCAATTTTTAAGATGATAGCAGCTACCCGTCACCAGAGTATTGACCAGTAGTGGCGGCAGGGAGAAGTTATAAATGCAATGGGCTTCGTTGCCATTGCCGAAGTAGGAGAGGTTTTCCCGGTTGGGAATATTGGTTTCGGTGATGATAATGGCATCTTTTTGCGCATGTTCTATCAGTGTGCGCAGTAAGCGTACAATTTCATGGGTTTGTGGCAGGTTAATGCAGTTAGTCCCTAACTCCTTCCACAAAAACGCAATGGCATCAAAGCGAAAAACTCTTACCCCCTGATCCAAGTAAAAGCGAATGATGCCGACCATTTCGCACAGTAGCTCAGGGTTTTGAAAATTTAGGTCGACCTGATCATGGCTAAAGGTGCACCAGACATGCTGTGTTCCCCGCGTGGTTTCCGTTTTTCTTAGCAAGGGCGTTGTCCGTGGGCGAACTACATCACTCATATCATCATCGGGCTGACCGATAACAAAGAATTTATTGCCAGGCGCCTGGTCATTAATAAATTGTTGAAACCACTCGCTGTCTTTTGAACAATGGTTAATAACAAGGTCAGACATTAAGCGAAAGTCCCGACTAATGGCGTTAATGTCCTTCCAATGGCCTAATGTTTTATTCACTGCTTTGTAATCAATTACCGAAAACCCGTCGTCAGCACAGTAAGGAAAGAAGGGTAAAATATGAACAGTATTGACCACATCGTGCAGGTGCTGGTGTAAAAAATAATGTAGCGTGGATAATGGTGGTTTGTTGTCTTCAATAACGGAATTGCCGTAAGTAATTACGGCAATATCTTTTTCGCTCCAGTGATTGTGTTGGTGTAGTGGCGTGAAGCAAAACTCATCAAGCTGCATTATTTGCATAAGTCGCTTGGCGAGCGCTGGGTTATTTTCGCCTGTGTAAATCGAATCAAGGTGTTCTTGAACGCGTTCTAACAGTTGCTCGGGTGTTGTGTTGGGCATGAGATTATATTGTTGATAAAACTTTTTTTACAAATTTCCCAATGGCATTATTGTTGAGAAAATTCTTTCGCATCTTCTTCAACGGCACTGAGTAAGCGCTGGTAAACATCGGGCATGGCACTCACCACCCGATTCCAGCTTGGGATGAAGGGGTTTTCCATGGGTTTGTCCAAAAATTGTTGTCCGGCTTCCATCAGATTTTTGGCAAACATTTCTACTGCCATTTCTTCTTTGTGAACATCAAGGTTAATGCCGTTGATAACGGCATCGTTTTTATAAGTTTCAACAAAATCCAGTGCAATGCGAAAATAGGTGGCTTTTATACTGCGGAAGGTTTCTGTGGTAAATACAACGCCTTGTGTCGCCAGCTTGCGAAACAGTGCCTTACTGATGTCTATAGACATTTTAGAAAGGCCGGCCTGCGCATTGTCAATGGATAAATCCTGATGCTTATGGTCGTAGGTTTCAGCAATGTCCACCTGACAAAGTCGATTATTTGCGTAGTTGCGATGCACTTCTGACAGCACGCCGATTTCCAGACCCCAGTCGCTGGGAATGCGAATATCAGAAATGACATCGCGACGAAATGAAAATTCGCCGGCAAGGGCATAGCGGTAACTATCCATATAATCGAGATAGGGCGATGCGCCAACAATACGCTTTAACGCACGCAGTAAAGGCGTAACTAATAAGCGGCACACGCGGCCATTCATGTCTTGTCCGGCGACACGCGCATAGTAGCCCTTGCAAAATTCATAGTTGAAATTGGGATTGGCGACGGGGTATACCAGTCGTGCCAGCAGGCGGCGATTATAGGTGAGAATATCGCAGTCATGCAGCGCGATGGCTTCGCTTTTGCCGGAGGCAAAAATATAGCCCAAGCAATACCACACGTTGCGACCTTTACCCAATTCTTGCGGCGCCAAGCCTTTTTCCTGTAGTTCATTATCCAATGCCTGTAGCCGCGGGCCGTCGTTCCATAAAATGCGATGGTGTTGCGGTAATTTGCCAAAAAATTTAATGGCTTCACGAAATTGGTCTTGGCTGGCTCTATCCAGTCCAATCACAATTTCTCTGAGATAGGGAACTTCTTTTAGGTGTTCAATAATGCTGGGCAGGGCTTCGCCTTCCAGTTCGGAGTATAGGGAAGGTAGCAGTAGCGACATTGGCCGAACTTTTGAAAAGCATAACAGTTCATATTCGAGCTCCTCCAGGCTGCGATTGGATAAATCGTGCAAAGTAGTGATAATGCCGTTTTGGTGAAAGTCGCCCATAAACTGTTTTCTCTTTTTTTTGAAAGGTAATAAATTTAGTGCTCAGAAAATATATGTTCGATTGCCTCTGCCCAACCCTGAGGTCCATAACCGTCGCTGATGATTTTGCAGGGGTGATCGAATTGGGGTGCCTGGTTGACTGGAGAACGAATAACAACAGCAATGTCGGCTGCTTTGAGCATATCAACATCATTGCTACCATCCCCAAGAGAGACAATCTTCATTTTTTGTTTATACTGTTTGCGGTAAAGTTCTGCGAGCCAGGTTGTGGCGCTGCCTTTATTCGTATGTCCCATGACATGAATAAAACGACCACCCTCAGTATAGTGAATACCTTGTTTATTAAGTGCGTTGTACAGGGTCTGTTTCTGCTCTTTTGTGCCCAACCATTGCAAGGGTTCAGTATAGTAGCGGTCAGCCGATTGCTCGGCTTCTTTGGGCGACAGGCCGGTGGCTTTAACAAGCTCGGCAATGCTCATGGAATGATAGTGGGTAAAACAGGCGCGCAGTGAATCAGGCAGCTTTTCAAGAGCGTTGAGGATCTCCGCTCTCGGCCTGCCAAGAATGACTTCCCAGTATTTTTCCCAGGGCTTGCTATTTTGGGGCGGTTCTAAAAAATAATCTTGTGGAATCAATACAGCGGAACCATTTTCGACGATAAAGGGGTGTTGGTTATTTAAGGCTATACGCAGCGCTTGTATTTCCCGCGTGGTTTTACTGCTATTGATGATAACAGGAATACGCAGTTGCCTAAGCTTCTCTAAAGTTTGCTTTGCTGGGCTAAAACTATAGCTGTGGTGATCCAATAGCGTGCCATCCAAATCCGTCACTACTAGCCATTGAGTCTGTATATTAGTCGATATTTCCATACTGGCTTACGATCTGGTGTTGTATATTCAATTCAAAAACAAGGTCAGCGGTATGCGCCAATGTGCTCAGCAGGTGCTCCGAGAGTCGCTGGTAGTGTTGAATAAAACGGGTGAGTGCAGCGTCATCCATTAATGTCGTACTGTTAGCGGAATCGGTTTTCGCGCGCAGTTTATCTTCTTGTTTTTTACGCCAGTGATAGACGCAGTCGAAGCTTGGGGCCTTGAGCATAATCAGCTTATCAATTTTTGTAAACAGAGGCAGATAATCTTGGCTAATTGCAGTGTTAATGGTATTGCGCCACAGTCCTTCTGCATCTTCGTTGCTCTCTAAATCATTGACCGGCACAAATAGCGTCTCTTCCGTTTGCGGGGTGACACCCACACACCAACCTTCAAGAATAATAATATCCGCAGCCGCGGCCATACTATCCCAGTGATCGCTTGCAGCGCGGTCATCAATGGCCTTATTAAAGCGAGGGATGGCGGTTGTGTCGGTGCTGGCAAGGCTATCCAAGGTCTTATTCAGCAAACGCATATCATGGGTGCCTGGCACCCCTCGTGTCAGGAATAAAGGATGGATATCTTTGGCAAGCTGTTGGCGTTCGGCTTTTGTCAGGTAAAAGTCATCGATAGAAAGCTTGGCAACCTTTTTGTGGTACTGACCTGCAAGTACTGTGGTGAGCAGTGTGGCCAGAGTGGACTTGCCGCTGCCCTGGCAGCCGTTGATACCGATAAACAAAGGCTTCCTAGCTTGGCTCGACTGTTGGGCCAATGCCTGGGCTAGCGGCATAAAATACCTTTGGGCCATTGCCTGATAATAAGCAGGTAGGCACTGTGAGCGACAGAAATCGTTCAATAGTTCGTCATCAGAGATTGGCGTGCAAACAGTCATGTTGATCCGGCTTGTTCCAAGTTGCAATATCTGACTACAGTAGCGATTAAGCAAGGTTCATGCAAGCTGGTCTCATATCCAGTAAACTCCCCCCTTTATTTGCCGTCACCGCAGGCCATTCGGCTATCAGTAAAACCATATAATCATTAACAACATGTAAATAGAAAGTGCAATTAGAAAGTGCAACAAGATAAACCTGCTAAAGCTGATGCTACCCAACCACCCCCGAGCTTGCTGAAATCGGGCTTTGTGGTTAGCGCTATGACCATGCTGTCGAGGGTATTGGGTTTGCTGCGGGATATGGTTTTTGCGCACTCCATTGGTGCGCAAGCGGGTGCCGATGCGTTTTTTGTCGCCTTTAAAATTCCTAATTTTTTGCGTCGCCTGTTTGCTGAAGGGGCCTTTGCGCAAGCCTTTGTGCCGGTGCTGTCGGAATACCGGGAAAAAGGCAGCCGTGAAGCCGTTCAGGGTCTTATTGATCGGGTGTGTGGTTGTTTGGGGATCACCTTGTTGGGCATTACTGTGTTGGTGATGGTGGCGTCTCCTGTGGTGACTACCGTGTTTG
>JBCBZU010000218.1:0-4582 GCA_039815165.1 Pseudomonadota bacterium | reverse complement strand
GAACTACCGCGTCATCACATTGTGCAAAAAAGTGACCTCTCCAGTCGCCTGGTCGATATCTACTCCATTCGCGGCGGCTTTAGTACCCGCCTATCTGAAATTGTTGGGCTACAGTTAAAAAGAGCCCTGAGAACAGGCGACATCGTTTACCGCTATCAACTACAAGCCCCTGATATTATTAAAAAAGGTGACCGCGTAACGGTTATTGCCAGGCGCGGCTCGCTATCGGTAATCAGCCCTGGCATTGCCTTAAATAATGCCAGTAAGGGCGAAAAAATTAAGGTGGAAAATCAGCGATCATCGAGAGTTGTCTATGGCAGAGTCTCCGGCCCGGGCGAAGTCGAAATACTGTAAAGCGTGTGTAGATTAATGAAAAACGGCAATTTGTCCTAAAGTGTTACGCTAAACGGCCGATAGCCTGGTTTAAGAAAGTGGTTTTTGCATTAATCATAAAATAGGTGATCCCATGCAAATCAACAATAGTGGCGTCAATAACAGCACTAGCCCCAATAGCAAATCAAAGCCAGCGGAATCTGGCACTGTTAGTAGTGCTGTTAGTAGTGAGAGTAGCAAAGCACCTGCACCTTCTGATAGTGTTGAATTAAGCCAGGAAGCACAAACCTTGAAACGCTTGGAGGCACAGGTTGTTGCCGCACCCAATACCGATGCCAGCAAAGTGGCCGATATTAAACAAGCGATTGCGGATGGCCGCTACACCATGAACGCAGACAATATCGCGGACAAAATAATAAACAGTGACGGTTTATTCTAGGCACTGCATAGACCGTTCTTGTTTAACCCTTGTCCATTACCTCTCCAGCGTCAGTCTCTTGGCTCGACTATCTCTTTAAAACCTGCTGAGTCTCCCATCACTGATCGCCCGCAAACATTGCCGACGTGGCATTTTTTTTGCTGATATATTTCTATCCAGTACCGGTCCAGAAACGGAATGTCTGAATAGGCAAGTGAAGCACTTGTTTATGGACACTCTTTTATGGACAAGTACTATCCATTACCCAGTAAAAACAATGTTGTCTCAAGCTATTCGACTCAGTCAGGAATATACCATGTCCACCAAGCAACTAAACGATATTCACACCATGATCCAGGACGATCTTGCCACCAGCAGGCAATTGCTTGCCCTGCTGGAAGCAGAAACCCAATCCACCGAGACAAGGGACTATCCCTCTCTGTCGCGCTTACTCGAACAAAAAGTACCGCTATTGGAACGCCTGAAAAAAAATGCCGCGTGTCGCTCTCAGTGGCTGCGTTCCATGAATCAAGCCGCCACAGAGGAAAATTGGGCCTCACTGTTAAGCTCATTAAATGACCAAGGCCTGGAGCAACAATGGCAGGTCTTAAAAACCACCATAGAACACTGCCAGACCAGCAATGAAACCAACGGCAAACTGATCAATAGGGGGCTAAACTCTCATACCCAACTCTTAAATATTATGCGCGGCAATGGCAACAGCGCCAACTTGTACAATGCCAAAGGCAGTACAACATCGATGCACTTATCGGGGGCAATGGCAAAGGCATAAGGGATTTTTTCAACGTGTTGTGCGAGCGGTATATCAATACACTACCCAGTTTAGAGAAAAGAATACACTGTCATTTCAAACCTTCGGAGGCAGGAGCCGACGTAGAGCGTACAGGGAGTATTCACAGCGTGTTTGAAATGACAGTGTATCTTTTCAAGTGCCACGTTAGTAACTCACAGCGGGCAGCTTAACCCTGTTGGAGCTTGTCAAAGAAAGGTATTTTTTTTAGCAGGGCAATATCCTCTGGGCGGTCTATATCATTTAAGGTCGATAATACGTGATAGCGGCATTGACTTTTTTTTAGCGCCTCCAGCGTCTCGCCAAACACCCTTTGGGTGCCCCATTCCATATTGTGAAACAGTGATGGATAAGCACGCCTTAAGCCCAACAAGACATAACCCCCATCTGCCGCCGGGCCAATAACGGCCTCATTAGTACTTAAGGCTTTGCAGGCTGCGAGTAAATAGCGTTTATCGATAAAGGGGCAATCGGTACCCACTAACACAATATTTTGCCCTGCACTGAGGCCATCACGGGCGGCGTAGAGCATACGCTCGCCCAAATCCTGCCCGACTTGCTGGCGACAATCCATAGTGGCGTGGTGGGGCAAGGCATCAAACAAAGTGGCCTTCTCACCGGCAAGCCATAGACTTATTGGGCAAACCGCTGCCGCACGCCATTGGGAGAGGCAGTAATCAAGCAGACACACATGTAAATGGCGAGAAAACTGTTGGGAAAATTGAGGCTGCATACGCGTTTTAACGCGACCCAAGTGCGGCGACTTGGCCATAACAAGTAAACGGCAATCGGGGTAAAGGCTATTCATCTATAGTATTTGTTGACTAATTTTTCTGGAGAAACGCCTAAACAATACTGCAAGCGAAGGGACCACATCAATAACACGGTGTTCACGATACCGTGTTTTTCCCAGCGGCGGCTATCGGTTGTCACCGGCGCAGATACCAGCAGTGGCGGGCAAAGCCTTCGCAGGCGTTTGCACAACTCAACATCTTCCATCAAGGGAATATTGGCATAGCCGCCCAATTGTTGAAACAGATCTTTAGCGACAAAAATACACTGATCCCCTGTCGCAACGGCTGTCGCGCGCGAGCGCCAGTTGATCATGCTTGCAATCAGTCGAAACCAAAACCGCTTTCCACTAAGCCTAAGGCGAAAAAAACCCCAGCGCTTTGCACCAAACGCGGTAACACAGGCCGCAAAATCAGGCGGCAACTGCGTATCGCAGTGTAAAAATAACAGCAAATCACCCCTTGCAGACTGAGCCGCCGTATTCATCTGCCGCGCGCGCCCTTTTGAAGAGTGAACAAGCCTAAAACCGTAGGATTTAATAAGTGCGACGGTATCATCCTCACTACCGCCATCGGCAAAAATAATCTCCAGGTCCTCTCTATATTTTAAAGCGGATAAAAAATCCAATTGCTTGCCAATCGTTGTGGATTCATTGAGAACAGGAATAATAAGACTGATTTTGGGGGTTGGCATGGTAAATTATCGCTTACGGTTCACCGCAACAAGCCATATTTAAACGACTTTAACAGTGAACGCTAGGGTGAGCCCGTATTATGCCAAGGCGCCGCCACAGCTACTGCCCTGCCCTGCTGTACAGCCATAGCAATGTTCGCCTATCGCAATGGATTCGTTTGCCAAATCAATGGCTAACAACTCGCGAATATGCCAACGCTGTTTATCGCTGGCAATGGTGTCGGCGGAGTAAGCCAACGGCATATCGAGCATTTGATTAAAATCGCAGTCATAGACATAGCCCTGCCAATCAACGCTAATCAGCGTTTTACACATTAGACTATCCAGATTCGCCAAGTAAAAATTATCTTTTAGCAGTTGTATATACTTTTCATACAAACCTTTAGCCAGCAGCATACTGCCAAAGCGACTAATCGGCATATTGGTTATAGTCAACAGTTGATTAAATTCGATATTGTAATCCCGTTTAAGAATTTTTTTATAGTCCGCTTCCAGCTGCTGTTGGTTGGGCGGTAGACAATCCCCATTGGGGTTATACACAAGATCCAACGACAAATCTGGCTGCACGCCATAGCCCAAGGCGTTTAGACCATGCAAGGCCTTAATTGATCTTTCGAAAACACTTTTACCGCGCTGTTTATCGACATTTTCTTCTGAGTAACAGGGTAGCGAAGCGACAATGGCGACACCGTGATCAGCCAGAAACTGCGCCAGGGTTTCAAAACCGGGTTCCAATAAAATAGTCAGATTACAGCGATCAATCACCGTCATCTGCCTGGCCCTTGCCGCTTGTACCAGGTAGCGAAAATGCGGATTCATCTCCGGCGCACCGCCGGTTAAATCCAAAGTGTGGATACCGTGGGCATCGACATAGGCCAACAGGTCATCAATGGTTTGCTTATCCATCAACTCCTGGCGCTTAGGGCCCGCATTGACATGGCAATGAGAGCAGCTCAAATTACACAAATACCCTAAGTTGACTTGGACAATTTGAGTTTTTAGGCGAAAAATCGGCGGAAAATCCGTCTTTAATAAAAGGGGTTTAGTATCGCGCATGAACGCTCTCCAAATAGTGTTTAAGCCCGGTTTATTCACTGAAATCACTGCTGTCTGCCCGCACCTCTTGGCGCATTTGGCGCACTTTTGACAGGTTTGAAAATCGTCACTGGTCAATAACGGCCCAAAAGACCACTACGCTCTTTTGAGATTGACCTTACCAGACACACTGGCCACTTTATCGCTATTGTTAACCATAAACAATCATAGCGTGCAGACAACAGCCAACCAATAAACCCCGCAAAACCGGATTTATACTGAAGGTGATCAACTGACTTGTCCACAGCACTCCCTTGCTGAAGGGCACCGGCTAAGGTGTTGAGACCCAATGTATAATCCAGGCTGGCTTTGACAGTCAGTATGCCGAAAAGTTTTGCTGGAGTGTTGGGTAGCTATTGTGCCTTAAGGACGACCAATGGCGATCAGTAATCACTAGTTTCTTTATTAACCCGGCAATTTTAATTGTCGCGTTAATAACG
>JBCBZU010000178.1:0-5180 GCA_039815165.1 Pseudomonadota bacterium | reverse complement strand
GACATTGAACCATTCGGCGGCCTTGAGACTGTCGGTGTAGAGCTTCTTGCTGGCGGTTGCAGCGGTCAGGTCTACGGATACGGTGACGGCGCTGGTCTTGCAACATATAGAGAACCAGCACTTAATCGGCCTGCGGCATGGGCAAGACACTGACAGACCAGGCGACAACATGGTCTTTCATCAGGATTTTCGAAAACGATTTAACCGGATAGAATCCGCACAAGACCAGTGTGATGAATTAGAGTCACATTTTGAAAAACTAGCTAATATAGAGGAAAAAGCGGCATGAGTTCAGCAGAACCAATGGTTGTAGAAAGCACATTTGATCAACAGGATATTCCATCAGTGACTGCTTTACACAATAATGCACAAGAGCAATCACTACGCGATTGCGTACAAAACACGATGGAAAACTATTTTCGCCACCTCGATGGCCAAACCGTCAGTGACGTATACGATATGGTTCTTCAAGAAATCGAAGCACCACTTTTAGAAGTCGTTATGAAGAACACCCGACAAAATCAAACCAAGGCCGCTGAAATGCTGGGTTTAAACCGTGGCACACTTCGAAAAAAATTAAAGCGTTACAGCTTGCTATAAACGCATATTCAAATGCCGCAGATGTGAAGTCATTATTTACATCTGCGACGTTTTCGTTTTCCTTCCCATTATTTTCGTATAGATTGACTCCTCAAAATTACAGCTACTTTCTACCATTAACTAAACCTTGGTAGGCCTTGATAAGCCTTGGGCCGACGTCCCATTTATGTAATCTTTACGAGTGATATAAACACATGAGAATCTGAACACAGCGCTCACACACAAAGAGTATTCTAAGGATACATTTAACTTATGTCTGATTTACGCCCTGTTAAACGTGCCTTAATTAGCGTCTCCGACAAAACTGGCATTGTTGAATTTGCAAAAGCATTAACTGAATTTGGTATTGAACTGCTGTCTACCGGCGGCACCTATCGTCTGTTGGAAAACAGCGATATTGACGTCACTGAAGTATCCGATTATACCGGCTTCCCTGAAATGATGGACGGCCGCGTCAAAACACTTCACCCCAAAATCCATGGCGGCATCCTGGCTCGTCGCGGGCAGGATGATGCGGTGATGGAACAACACGACATCGGCGGCATTGACATGGTGATTGTTAACCTCTATCCATTTGCCGCCACTGTTGCCAAAGCGGATTGTTCATTGGAAGAGGCTGTGGAGAATATTGATATCGGTGGGCCTGCCATGGTTCGCGCAGCCGCCAAGAATCATGCCTATGTCAACATTATTGTAAATGCGCGCGACTATAAAAATATCATCAGTGAAATGCAAGTGAATGATGGCTGCACTTCTCATCAAACACGTTTTGATCTTGCCGTTAAGGCCTATGAGCATACTGCCGCTTACGACGGCATGATAGCCAATTATTTCGGCACCATGGTTGCCGGCGGCAATAGGGATTTTCCACGCACATTCAATACTCAGTTTGTTAAAGCACAGGATATGCGCTACGGGGAAAACCCTCATCAAAACAGTGCGTTTTATGTAGAGAGCAATGTTGCAGGTGGCGCAAGTCAGGCCAGTGTTGCTTCGGCACAGCAAGTGCAGGGCAAAGCCTTATCCTTCAACAATATTGCCGATACTGACGCCGCACTGGAAACCGTCAAACTGTTTGAGCGACCTGCCTGCGTGATTGTTAAACACGCAAATCCCTGTGGCGCTGCCGTAGACAACAGTTTACTGACTGCCTATGAAAAAGCCTTTGCATGCGATCCTGAATCTGCCTTTGGCGGTATTATTGCTTTTAACCGCGAACTCGATGAAGTCACTGCTAAGGCTATTGTTGACAAACAATTTGTTGAGGTCATTATCGCGCCTTCTATTACCAGCGCTGCACAAAGTGCCGTTGCTGAAAAGAAAAATATCCGCCTGCTCACATGTGGGCAGTGGTCGGACCCACTCAAGACCTTCGACTTTAAACGAGTGACGGGTGGGCTACTGATACAAGACCGCGACCTCGGCCTCGTTACCGCCGATGCGCTCAACATTGTTAGTCAGCGCAAACCCACAGCGGAAGAAATTCAAGATATGCTCTTTACTTGGAAAATCGCCAAAATGGTGAAGTCCAATGCGATTATTTATGGAAAAGATCAGCGCACCATTGGCATCGGTGCCGGGCAAATGAGTCGCGTCAATTCAGCCCGAATTGCCGCCATTAAAGCAGAGCATGCAAAGTTAGACCTTAAGGGCGCTGTTATGGCCAGCGATGCTTTCTTCCCTTTTAGAGACGGGATTGACAATGCCGCCACTGTGGGCATTAGCTGTGTTATTCAGCCTGGCGGTTCAATTCGTGATGAAGAGGTCATTGCGGCGGCAGATGAAGTTGGCATGGCGATGGCGTTTACCGGCATGCGCCATTTTAGGCACTGATGGCAAACGGCAAGTTTGGATATTGACAATTTATCGCTATTCCATGCCAAATAAATTTTAAAAAAATTGCCTCTTGCCTGTTTTAATTTTTAGCAAAATGTATCGACTATGAATATTTTAATTATCGGCTCCGGTGGACGTGAGCATGCGCTGGCTTGGAAATGTGCGCAAAGCAGTGGGGTAGACAAGGTCTTTGTGGCCCCAGGTAATGCCGGTACTGCGCTTGAGCCTAAGTTGGAAAACGTCGCTATTGATGTTATGGCCTTTGAACAACAAGTAAGGTTTGCACAAGAAAATGCGGTCGAACTCACTATTGTGGGTCCCGAGGCGCCCTTGGTCGATGGAGTGGTCGATTATTTTCAGTCACAAGGTTTACAGTGTTTTGGTCCAAGTCAGGGGGCTGCTCAATTAGAGGGCTCGAAATCATTTACCAAAGACTTTTTACAGCGCCACCGTATTCCAACCGCCGAGTATAAGTCTTTTACCGAGCTCGCGCCTGCTCTGGCTTATCTACAGGAAAAAGGGGCGCCCATTGTGGTAAAAGCCGACGGCCTTGCTGCGGGTAAAGGCGTTGTTGTGGCTGAAACTCTGGAACAAGCCAAGACAGCAATTAAGGATATGCTCGCGGGCAATACCTTTGGTGATGCTGGCTACAAGGTGGTTATTGAAGAGTTCCTTGAGGGGGAAGAGGCAAGCTTTATCGTTGTTGCCGATGGACAACACTGCCTGGCTATGGCCACCAGCCAAGACCACAAGCGCATCGGCAATGGCGATACGGGTTTAAATACTGGTGGTATGGGCGCTTATTCTCCTGCTCCAGTAGTTAGCGCCAAGGTCCATGATCGTATAATGAAGGAGGTTATCGAGCCGACTATTGCCGGCATGGCTGCGGAAGGTAATGACTATACCGGTTTTCTCTACGCGGGATTGATGATTAGCGCCGATGGCAGCCCCAAGGTGATCGAATATAACTGTCGTTTTGGTGACCCTGAGACACAAGCGATTATGATGCGCTTACAATCAGACCTACCCCAACTCTGCCTGGCCACGTTGGCCGGTAATCTCCACCAATGTTCCATCGAATGGGAACAGCGAGCAGCAGTCGGTGTGGTTCTGGCCGCAGGCGGTTATCCTGGTCACTATAGCAAAGGCGATGAAATTACAGGCATTGACCACGAGAGCACAAGCCAAAAAGTCTTTCATGCGGGTACAAAGCTGGATGGAGATAAAATTCTGACCTCCGGGGGTCGCGTACTTTGTGCCACGGCTTTAGGCGATACAGTCACCGAAGCCCAGGCCAAGGCGTATGCAATGACCAAAGCGATTCACTGGAAAGATGTTTACTATCGAAACGATATTGCCTATCGGGCCATAGCTCGTGAAAACAGCCCGTGAAAATAGCCGGTGAAAACAGTTAACTGAAGCCATCCATTGGAGCCCAGCCAATATGAATAAGCAACGGCATTTTTCGTTTTTCGATAAACTCATTGTTGAATCTGATCGGGTACTGCGCACCCTAAGCCATCAGGGTACTGCTGCCACAGCAATCTCCCCCGCAAAAGCGCATGATGAAACCGCGCTTTCCAGTGCCGAACGCAAGCACTCCGCAGGTTTAATGCGCATTAACCATACCGGCGAAGTCTGTGCCCAGGCGCTTTACCAAGGTCAATCAATAACCGCCAGGCTTCCCGATGTAAGGGCGGAAATGGATAAGGCGGCCAAGGAAGAAGTAGACCATCTCAACTGGTGCGCAGAACGCCTCGACGAGCTAAATAGCCGACCGAGCCTGCTCAACCCTGTGTTTTATGGACTATCATTAAGTATGGGCGCATTGGCGGGCGCAGTCAGCGATAAAGTCAGCCTCGGTTTTGTGGCCGCAACCGAAGAGTTGGTGTGCAAGCATTTAGAAAAACATCTTGATGAACTACCCGAACAAGACCACAAGAGTCGAGCCATCGTCAGCGAGATGCTGGAAGACGAGGCCCGTCACCAACAAGCGGCTATGGATGCTGGCGGTAGTGAATTCCCCGCCCCGCTTAAGTTGGTCATGAAAGTCTTATCCAAAACCATGACCAAGAGCACTTATCATATTTGATTATGAGCTGTGCTTGCACGACGGTTAGCGGGTGTTGGCTAGGCATAAATGGAAAAGCGGACACAGTCGCGACTGCGGCAGGCCGGCCACACTCGGCCAGTTGTCCAAACTCAATCTTACAAAACCTTAGTCTGTATCAGCTCGCCGCGACAATCTCATATCCGTGAGTCAGTTCTACTCCTGCCGCTTCCATCATAATTGACGCCGAACAATATTTTGTCGCAGACAGCGCTACCGCTTTTGCGACCTGTTTTTCATTTAACTGTTTGCCGGTAACAATGAAATTAAGGTGAATTTTGGTAAACACAGAAGGCACCGCATCCGCCCTTTCTGCGGTGAGTTCTGCACGGCAATGGGTGACATCCTGGCGGGTTTTTTTAAGAATGCCAATCACATCAAAACTGGCGCAGCCACCCAAGCCAATCAACAACATTTCCATAGGACGAATCCCCATATTGCGACCGCCATGATCAGGTGGTCCGTCCATCACCACGCTGTGACCACTACCAGATTCACCTAAAAACATTGCATTATCAACCCATTTTACTGTCGCTTGCATAAGCATGAATTCCTCAATTTAACTAGGGTACATTTAAGCTAAAAACCGCAGTTGAACACAGCATTTGGTCTGGATCCAAGGCCGCAAGACAAG
>JBCBZU010000254.1:0-4090 GCA_039815165.1 Pseudomonadota bacterium | reverse complement strand
TTAACCATTACTATCTCGACAGTTATCTCAGCAATTAACTCACTCACTTTAAGCCCTGCGCTGTCAGCAATATTATTAAAGCCACACGATGCGCCTAAAGATCGTTTAACAAAAGTGATAGATAAAGTCTTCGGTCATTTTATATTTACTCCATTTAATCGTATTTTTAAACGCTCTGCGGCAGGCTATGAAAAAGGTATCGGTAAGTTAGCCCGCTTGAGCAGTATTGTTTTGGTACTTTATGCGGGCTTAATGGGTTTAACCTATCACCAATTCACCTCAACGCCTACTGGCTACGTACCAGGACAAGATAAAATGTACTTGGTGTCTTTTGCGCAATTACCTGATGCGGCATCACTTGATCGCACCGAAGATGTTATTCGTCAAATGTCAGAAATTGCGTTAGAGCATCCCGGTGTAGTTTCAGCGGTTGCATTTCCGGGGCTCAACATTAATGGATTTACCAATAGCTCGAGCAGCGGCATTGTTTTTGTAACACTAGAAGACTTTGATGCTCGCACGACTGATGATTTATCGGCGCATGCCATTGCGCAATCATTAAATCAGCAATTTGCACACATTCAAGATGCCTTTATTGCTATTTTTCCACCACCACCCGTGCAAGGTTTGGGCACCATTGGCGGCTTCCGTTTGCAAATTCAAGATAAGGCGAATTTAGGCTACGAAGCGCTCTATAAAGTCACTCAAGAAGTGATGCAAAAAGCTTGGCAGTCACCTGAATTAACCGGCGTATTTAGCAGCTATCAAGTCAACGTGCCACAATTGGATGTGGATCTGGATCGCACTAAAGTGAAAAATCAATTTGTGAATATTGATGATGTTTTTACCACGATGCAGGCTTATCTCGGTTCGCTCTACGTGAATGACTTCAATCAGTTTGGTCGTACTTATCAAGTCAACCTGCAAGCTGATAAGCAATTCCGCCAAGAGCCTGATCAAATTAAGCAAATTAAAGTCCGTAATGCCTTTGGCGATATGGTACCACTGGGCTCATTTTTGAATGTCAATCCCAGCGCAGGGCCTGATCGAATAATGCATTATAACGGCTATACCACAGCGGAACTTAATGGTGGCCCGGCGCCAGGTTATAGCTCCGGTCAAGCTGAAGCCAGAATTAGTCAAATACTGGAAGAGACTTTGCCCATCGGTATGGACTATGAATGGACTGAGCTCAGTTATCAGCAAAAACTCGCCGGTAATGCATCACTGCTTATTTTTCCATTGATTATTATTTTGGTGTTTTTAGTATTGGCCGCGCAATATGAGAGCTTCTCTATGCCGATCGCTATTCTTCTGGTTGTGCCAATGACACTACTATCCGCTATGACCGGGGTTATTCTTACTGGCGGTGATAATAATGTGTTTACTCAAATCGGATTTATTGTGCTGGTTGGCCTGGCGATGAAAAATGCCATCTTAATGGTTGAATTTGCCAAAGAGTTGGAAGACCAGGGTAAAACTGCGCTCGAGGCCATTAAAGCAGCCGGTAGACTGCGTTTGCGCCCAATCTTAATGACGTCATTTGCTTTCATCATGGGCGTTTTACCCATGGCAATATCGACTGGCGCCGGTGCAGAAATGCGACAGGCTATGGGCATAGCGGTCTTTTCTGGAATGATTGGCGTCACTATTTTTGGCCTGATTTTAACGCCGGTTTTTTACTATCTACTGCGTAAAGGCCGTAATAACACTCAAAGCGATTTAGTTAATGAAGAATTAGCCAACGACTCTTTAACTAACGACTTTTCAGTGAACGACTCTTCAGCTAACGGCTCTTCAGCTAATAATAAGTCAGCGCTTGAAACAGTAGCTTTATAGGAGGCATACCGGCAAGCAACCTTTAATCCATTTTTACGTCCAAGAGGCACTTGGTTTAAACCACATGAAACTCTATGTGGCTCTCCTCAACATAAACCGGGTGTCTCTTTCTTCCACGAAGCTTACTCACGGGGCGCTTGAAAGGAATACATTGTCATTTCAAGCACGCTGTCAATACGTCCTGGTACATTCTACGTTGGCTCCTGACTCCGAAGGTTTGAAATGACAGTGTATGCTTTTCAAGTGCCCCGTTAGTAAAACCAGCCTAACTGCCCAATGACAAATCTAAAGTTATCGAATAGCACGACGACAATAAGCATAATGCCAATAATATACGGAGAAAAACAGATCACTCTGGCTTTAGGGTGTTTAGATTTTTCATGTTCATAAAGTTGCCAAAATGCAACGGCTAAATAGTGTTTTTGTTCTGCCGGACCCGTATCATCCATAAGCAAGAATTTTACTTCATCGATAAATTCGAATTCAGCGCTAAGGCTTATAAACGCCCGCCTGCCTCTACTTGTTATTTACCAGAACCCACTAATTGGCTAGCTTGATCGGTTGCCTCTTGGGTCCGGGTAGCCAATGTGCGCACTTCATCAGCCACTACTGCAAAACCTCGGCCTGCTTCACCTACCCGTGCGGCTTCAATTGCAGCGTTAAGCGCCAAAAGATTGGTCTGACTGGCGATCTCTTCAATCGAACCGACAATTTCCTTAATTTTAAGAAAATTATCTTCCCGTTGTTTCTGGTGTACTTCCTCTGCTGCTCGCATTTCTTTGGCGCGGATATCGGAATCAATATCAGTCAATGCACCTACAACCCGTTGCGGGGTACCATTGCCATCTCGTTTGGTTTTGCCGCGAGCACGAAACCAGCGATACTCTCCAGTCTTCAATTTTAAACGGTAGGTGATATCGTAGGGGGTTTTTCCCGTGTGATCGGTGAGGTGCTCATAAAATGCTTGGGTCACTCTATCTTTGTCATCGGGGTGCAGGCATGATGCCCAACTATTCAAGACATTGGGAAAATCCTGCTCATCGGTATATTCAAGCAGCCTGCGAAACTGATCTGACCACCAGAATGGATTATTTTCATTCACTGGATCACCGGCAACCACCTCCATATCCCACAAACCATCAGAGAGCATTTCGCTACCTAGCTCAAAACGGGCAATAAACTTATCCAGCTCTTCTTCACGTAGTTTTTCTTCGTGAATATCGGTTAATGCGCCCGCCACTCGCACAGCATTACCATCACTGTCTCTATTGGTTGCACCGCGCGCGCGGAACCAGCGATACTCTCCGGTCTTCAACTTTAAGCGGTAATTGATGTCATAGGGTGTTCTATCGGATTTATCCGCCAGGTGGGCACCAAATGCATCTAAGGTACGCTGCTTATCGTCGGGGTGTAATAAATCACTCCAACTGCATAATACATTGGGAAAGTCACTTTCATCGTTGTAAGCCAGCATCTTTCTCATCTCGTCAGACCACCAGAAAGGGTAGTTATCATCCAGTTCTCGGCCTGGGATCAAGGTTAA
The DNA here is from genome assembly GCA_039815165.1 of Pseudomonadota bacterium. Lineage (GTDB taxonomy): Bacteria > Pseudomonadota > Gammaproteobacteria > Pseudomonadales > Cellvibrionaceae > CANLBN01. The sequence goes on along the minus strand of JBCBZU010000254.1, from coordinate 708 downwards.
ATCCCAGAGACCATCTGAGGTTGCCCGGCACATCAAATCGAAACGTTCTTTGACCAAGGCGGCTTCTGCTTTACCCTCTTCAACGCGTTCGCTTAAGCTGCTTAATTGTAATGATTTGTCTGACAGATCAGACTCGAAACCTTTGGTTTTAGCAATAATCGCTTTGCCAATTTGGCCAATTTCTTCGCTAGTCAAAGACTCTGAGGGGGAATATTCGGGAATTAAGGCTTTAAGCTCATCTAGGATGTCACTTAATTCATCATAACGTTTCGAAAAATTGAACATAGCGGCCTCTTTGCTTTTCTCCATAACGGGTATCTATATGAGTATAGATAAGGATGTCGCCAAGGCATAAAATTTTTCACTTTACGCGATTAATCTGCTTTTGAGTGGGTGATGGCAGTAAAGTCGCTGTTCTTGGGACGGTATCGTCGAATCAATTCAATTGTTTTTTCATTGAGCCCCTCAGTCACCATAAAGGGTAAAGATGAGCAATCTTCTTAGCGTTATCTGATATAAGGGTTTTGACCTACTGTGAAAGTGGTTTTAATACATGAATAATCCCATAAGCCACGAGTTTAACTGTTTGACTCTCCAGAGTATCAATCGAGATGTAGCCTTATTTGCCTTAGGTGATAGAGAAAATGGCTTGCCAATGGTCTTTGCCAATTACCATATCAAGGCGCTGACTTCTTGATTCCCTTTTGA
>JBCBZU010000159.1:0-5675 GCA_039815165.1 Pseudomonadota bacterium | reverse complement strand
CCGCCATTACTTGTTCCAGCTCTCGCTCGCGCAACTGTCCATGAGCAACAGCAATGCGCGCGTCTGCAACCAGCGTTGCCAGATCGCGTGCGGTTTTCTCAATGGTTTTGACATCATTGTGCAAATAATAAACCTGCCCACCGCGAAGAATCTCTCGCATAATGGCCTCTTTGACAAGGTTACTGTCATAAGGTCGCACAAAGGTCTTGACCGACAAACGTCGAGCAGGGGGGGTGGCGATAATGGATAGATCACGAATGCCGTGCATCGCCATATTCAGCGTACGCGGTATTGGCGTGGCCGTTAAAGTGAGAATATCCACCTCACTTCTTAAGGATTTAATGGCTTCTTTTTGACGAACGCCAAAGCGATGCTCTTCATCGATAATTAATAAACCCAAGGACTTAAACAAAAAGTCAGAATTTAAAATTTTGTGGGTGCCAATAAGAATATCAATTATACCGCTGGCAATTTTAGTTTCGATAGCCTTGATTTGTTTTGCCGTTCTGAATCGAGAGGCCACCTCAATATTGACTGGCCAATCAGCAAAGCGATCACGAAAGTTTTCGTAGTGTTGTTGTGCCAGTAGGGTTGTCGGCACTAACACCGCAATTTGTTTACCTGCTTGGGTGGCAATAAATGCAGCCCGCATGGCGACTTCGGTTTTACCAAAGCCAACGTCACCACACACTAGCCGATCCATGGGCTTGGCGGTACGCATATCATTACAAACCGCCTCAATGGCGGTTTCTTGATCCGGGGTTTCTTCAAAGGGAAAGCTGGCAGAAAAGCGCTGATATTCCAGCTCATCAAAATCAAAGGCATGGCCTTCTCGGGCATCGCGTCGCGCATATATATCCAGCAGTTCGGCGGCGACGTCGCGCACTTCCTTGGCGGCTTTTTGCTTGGCTTTTTGCCACTGGTCGCTACCCAGTTTATGTAAAGGTGCCAAGGCATCGTCGGAACCGGAGTAGCGATTGATCAGATGTAAATCACTGACGGGTACGTACAGTTTGGCCTTGTCGGCATATTCCAAGGTGAGAAATTCATTATTGATATTATCGACGGCAATACTCTCCAAGCCCAAATAGCGGCCGACACCATGGTCGATATGCACAACCGGATTGCCGATTTTAAGCTCGTGCAAACTTTTAATAATCGTGTGTGATTGATCTTGCGATCTTTTGCGACGACGTTGTTGTTTAATTTGTCGGCCAAAGAGTTCGCTCTCAGTGATTAAAGCAATATGCTCGCCTTCAATTAAAAAACCTTGATCGATATTGTTTTGAACAATACCAAAAGTGCATTTATCATCTGCAATAAAGTCATGCCAGCGGGCAATTTCCCCAATGGCTAAATGCAAAGGTTTTAACACCTCCAACAAGGCTTCACGCCTGCCGGCGGACTCGACGCAAAACAGCAAGCGGAACTGCTTGTGTTCATCAATAAAACGGTTGAGCGCAAGCAAGGGCTGCTTACTGTGGCCATCGATAATTAATTCAGGCAGTGCGGCCGTTTGGTAGTTGCGGTGAGCCTTATCGTTGTCTTTAGTAATAACAATTTGGTCAAAGGCTTTGAGCTGTGCAAATATTTTTTGTGTAGAGAGAAATAGTTCCTCAGGTTTTAAAATAGGCCGCTGTAAATCACCGCAACGGCTATCGTAGCGCTGGTTGATTTCTCGCCAGAAATGATCGCCCGCGGTTTCTAATCCGGCGAAAGAAAATACGTGAGTGTTCTGCGGCAAATAATCAAACAGAGAGGGGCAACTGTCGAAAAACAGGGGCAAGTAATATTCTATACCGGCGGTGGCAACACCCGCACTTACATCCTGGTATAGAGGGCATTCACGGTGATCTACATCAAAACGCAGATGAAAGCGCTGGCGAAATTGTCGAATGCCCTCATCGTCTAAAGAAAACTCCCGTGCGGGTAGCAACTCAATAGTGTCTGTTTGTTGTATGCTGCGCTGAGTATCAGCGTTAAAGGTGCGAATGCTATCGATGCTATCGTCGAATAAATCAATGCGATAGGGAAGCTGGCTCCCCATGGGGTAAATATCAAATAAGGAGCCCCTAATGGCAAACTCCCCGTGTTCATAAACGGTATTGACACATCGGTATCCCGCTTCCTCAAGCTCTAAACGCATTTGCTGTGGATTCAGTGACTGGCCTTTTTTAAGCGAGAGCTGGTGTTTGTGAAGATGCTGTGGCGGACACAGTCGAGCCATTAAGGTTGTCATCGACACCACAACCACGCCGCGCTTCAGGTTGAGCAGTTTTTGTAAACTCTCAATACGGGAGGAGATAATATCATCGTGGGGAGAAAAATGGTCATAAGGCAATGTTTCCCAGTTGGGAAAATGAAGCACGGGCAGGCCGTCTTCCTGCTCCAAAAAAAAGTTCAATTCACTGCTAATGCGAATAGCGCTGCTGGAGTCCAGAGTCACCACCAGAATCGGTGAGCCTTGCTTTGCCGCATTGCTAATGGCCAGCGCTTGACTGCTGCCCTGCAACCCCGACCATAGCTGGCGGTTGCCCGCGGCTGACAAAGGGCTTATCGATAGTGGAGAAGGAGATGTATCAGTAGGGGTAGAAAGTGTCGGCATCAGAGTAATAAATCTTCAATGATGAAAAAGCCTTGGCATTCTAACTGAAGACGGGAATACAGGCCATGGTTTTGCGGAGGACAGAGGGCAGGGGAAAGAGGATTGGGGGATGCTTGCACTTCATGGCGTGAATCACGATAATGTGCGCTCTGAATTAAGTACGCCCCTTTTATCAGCCGTTTCCACGGATGGCGTGTTTAGCTTCATTCCAACACATTCAATGCAAAAAAGGTAAACCTGGTGAATCGACCCAAGCCAGACGATTATTTCAAAGACTGGAAACAACGTGAGGCCCTGGCCGAGGCGATGATTCCAATGATTGGCAAACTCTATCGCGAGAATAACGTTAAAACCTATATTTATGGCAGGCCACTGATTAACCGCTCAGTGATCGACATCATGAAACATCATCGCTCGGTACGGCAGGTAGAAGAGAACGAACTTTCGGAATTTGAAAGCTTTCCCATTCTTAAGGCAATGGCCGAGCTAAACTTAAGCACTGCCCATATCGACCTCGGCAAGCTGGCGGTTAGATATATGGAAGAAGCCGGGACAGAAGAAGTCAGTGCCTGGGTTAAAAAAGAACTCACTGCCTTTGTGGATGTACCGGAAAAACTGCTAGACCAGCCTCAGGATGTCGTTCTCTATGGCTTTGGCCGCATTGGTCGACTTATGGCTCGTCTGCTTATCGAAAAAACCGGTGGCGGTGATATGTTGCGCCTGCGTGCCATTGTCGTTCGTAAAGGTAAGAGCCCCAATGATTTGGTAAAACGCGCCAGCCTGCTGCGTCGCGACTCTGTTCACGGTAGCTTCAAAGGCACTATTCGCGTTGATGAAGAAAGCAATACGCTGATTTGTAATGGTCTTGAAGTAAAAGTGATCTATGCAAATTCACCGGCTGAAGTGGATTACACCGCGCACGGAATACAAAATGCCATTGTCGTCGACAATACCGGCGCATGGCGTGATACCGAGGGTCTATCCAAGCACCTGAACTGCCCCGGTGCCGCCAAAGTATTGCTCACTGCACCGGGCAAAGGTGAGATGAAGAATATCGTTTATGGCATTAATAATGATGTCATACAACCAGAGGATAAGATTATTTCCGCCGCCTCGTGCACCACCAATGCCATTACCCCGGTACTAAAAGCACTAATGGATGAGTACGGCATTGTTCGCGGTCACGTTGAAACCGTGCACTCCTATACCAATGATCAAAATTTGATCGACAATTATCACAAGGGAGAGCGCCGTGGACGTGCTGCACCCCTTAACATGGTATTGACTGAGACCGGTGCCGCAAAAGCGGTGCAAAAAGCGATTCCGGAGCTGGCGGGTAAATTGACTGGCAACTCAATTCGTGTGCCTACCCCCAATGTATCCATGGCCATTCTCAACATTACCCTTGAACGAGCCAGCTCAAAAGAGGCTATAAATAATTACATGCGAAAAATAGCCTTGCATTCATCACTACAGCAACAAATCGACTACACCAACTCCCCCGAAGTGGTCTCCAGCGACTTTGTGGGCTCACGACACGCCTGTATTTTTGACAGCAAGGCAACCTTGGTCAATGACACAAGTTGCGTATTGTATTGCTGGTACGATAATGAATTTGGCTACAGCTGCCAGGTAATGCGCTGTCTTGAGCAAATGGCCGGAATTCATTACAAGGTTTATCCATCTGCTTAAGTCAAGCTATTTTCTCTTCGCTAAAGTCCGCTATTGCTCTTGTGAACAGCGAATTTTATTGTACCCGTCTATGAATCCAGCGATGAATCCAGCGCTGGATTACGATCTTGACCTTTGCTTCTGAATAAAAAGTAAGCACGTTTGGGTTATCTATGGCAAAAGCATTGATAATTGAGCATTAAATATTCTATTAGAGAATAAAAAAGCCTAATAGACTGGAAAGGTGACAAGTGCACCCTTATAATTGCCGCCGTTTGTGCGTCGCCACAAATAAGGAGATTTAGTAACATTTGTTAGCGTAGCGGCGGCAACCCAGACATGCGTTAATGAAAGGGGTGGCGAATAAGGCATCGTCGCTCTAAGTGGAAGCCAAACGAGTTCGGTGGAGCCTCTTTTTTACACAGGTTTTTGCCCAAGCCAAAGGGTAGTGAGTAACAAGTTTTTTGTCAGCGGCCCATAGTAAGCCCGTGGAGCAAGCACATTTAGCTGATGCTGTATTGCCCCGGCAAAATCAGACAATGGCAAAATTGGCAATACACGATTAATAGACCCCTAGCGGAATTAGTCTACACTTAGGTAAATTTAATTGTTATTTCTGCCACTTTTGGTGGTTTTTGGTCTTTTTTTTGATCAGTAAACATATTCGTTGAGGTCAGTACCAAGCAGACAACGCATATTCGCTCTATATAAGATGGCTGTCAGCCTGTAGTTCAGTGGCAGCCTTGCAGTAAATTGAAAGATGCTTGGCATTTTTCAACTCTCATACACACAAGCAGGTTAGAAGTTTATGATCAAAATCCGTCGGGGATTGGATCTACCCATAGCCGGTAGTCCTGAACAAATCATAAGTGACGCACCTTTAGCACGTTCTGTGGCCGTTATTGGCCCTGACTTTCATGGCATGAAGCCAACAATGGAAGTAAAAGAAGGTGATAAAGTCAAATTAGGTCAGCTTTTGTTTACAGACAAAAAAACCGAAGGTGTGCGCTATACCGCGCCAGCCTCAGGAACCATAGCCGCCGTCAACCGAGGTGCTCGCAGGGTACTGCAGTCGATTGTAATTGATGTAAAAGGTGATGATGCTGAAACCTTTGATGCCTACAAAGCGGAAGAAATTCCCAGCCTCAGCACCGAAAATATTCGCAAAAACCTGCTTGCTTCCGGCCAGTGGGTAGCCTTTCGAACCCGCCCTTACAGCAAAGTTCCGGCAGTTGACTCGACGCCGGCGTCGATCTTTGTCACAGCGATAGATACCAACCCTTTAGCCGCTGACCCCACGGTAGTGATAGCAGCAGAAGCCGAAGCCTTCAGTTTGGGCCTAATGTTATTAACCAAACTCACCGAAGGCAATGTCTTTGTCTGCAAATCCATTAATGCT
>JBCBZU010000067.1:0-7930 GCA_039815165.1 Pseudomonadota bacterium | reverse complement strand
TCCTGGTTGCGTGCTATCTTCCCAACCTATTTCAAAAGCAACAATTCGTTCATTTTTTTCTAAATTTGTAATAGTGTAGCCACTGTCTGCATCACCAGTAGCATATCCTTCTTGCTTGGTTGTGGCTGCTAAGCTGTTTTGCCATGACGTTGGCAAATTTGGCTTATGCGGAGGCTTACTGGCAGGACACTGACGCGCTTTCCCGCCCCTCCGGAAACGTGCGAGAAGCGGCAAGAGCAGACAACGCCCGTCCCATGCTAGCCGATATACAAGCCATTAGCGACCTGGTGCAGTTGGACAATATCGATATCGAACTGCCGCTACCCGACGGCACAACAGCGATTTTTCATCTGGAATACTCACCCGTTGCTGAGCAAGGCCTACTTGACAAATTCCCTGAAATTCGGACCTTTCGGGGTATAGATATCGATGATGCCAATAATCAGGGTCGCTTTGACCTTACTCCACATGGCTTTAGGGGCATGTTCCGTTATCAAGACAGAACCATTTTTATTGATCCCCAGTACATGGGTGATAACCGGCAATACATTGTCTACTACGCAGATCAGGCAAGCCCGGTGGGAGGGGCTCATGAACACTACGGGCGCTACCACTATCATGAGCATCCCCACGATCACGACCAGCTTACCACCTTGTTTCATGGCGCTGGGCGCAGTGCTTACCAGAATTTGGCAAAAGGCAATTCAAATGGCACCTTGAGAACCTATCGCCTGGCGGTCGCGGCCACAGCAGAATATACCGCTGCGGTGGGCGGTAGCGTGGGCGATGCCATTGCCGCCATTACCACTGCGGTTAATCGCATTACCGGCGTGTTTGAAAACGATTTGGGTATATCCCTACAATTGGTTGCCAATAACAACCTGATTGTTTATACCAATGCGGCCACCGATCCCTACACCAACAGTGACGGTATTTCAGACCTTACTGCCAATCAAAGTAATATTAACGCGGTTATTGGGAGTGCCAATTATGATATTGGTCACTTATTTTCAACCGGCGGCGGTGGCGTTGCCAATTTGAGTGTGGTTTGTAACAGTTCAACCAAAGCCCGGGGTACCACCGGTTCCTCAACGCCAACAGGCGATGCCTTTTATATTGATTTTGTGTCCCATGAGATGGGGCATCAATTTGGGGCAGAACATACCTTTAACGGCACTGCCGGCAATTGTGGGGGCTCTAATCGCAATGCCTCCACGGCCTTTGAGCCCGGTAGCGGCTCGACCATTATGGCTTATGCGGGTATCTGTGGCGTACAAAACCTTCAGAGCAACTCCGATGCCTATTTTCATGCAAGCTCCATTGAAGAGATCACCAATTTCGTCACTGCCGGTGGCGGTGCCAGTTGTGGAGTGGTGACCAATCCCGTCAATGCTGTGCCTGATGTCAGCGCCGGTCCAGATGTGACCATTCCGGCCAATACCCCTTTTGTACTCACAGGTTCGGCAAGCGATGTGGATATGGGTGACACCTTAACCTATGTCTGGGAGCAAATGGATGCGGGCACGGCCTCCTCAAGCCAGGCAACTATGGTAGACAATGGCAGTCGCGCACTTTTTCGATCCTTTTTGCCAAGTACATCGCCAACCCGCTATTTTCCGCGGCTGGAAGATGTTATCGATGGTAGCCTGATTATCGGTGAAGCCTATCCCACTACCAATCGCAATCTAAATTTTCGGTTGACCGCTCGCGATGGCAGTGGCGCCACGGCGTTTGAAAACAAGGTGGTTACTGTCACCACAAGTGTAGGACCTTTTGAGCTTACCTTTCCCGATGCTGGCGACGTATGGACTCAAGGTTCATCCTTGGTCACTTGGAATGTGGCTGGCACTAACTCGGCACCCGTGAGTTGTGCAAATGTCGATATTCATTACTCAAGTGATGGCGGCGCTACTTTCCCAACGCAACTCGCCAGCAATGTATCCAACGATGGCAGCCAATTAGTGTCTGCACCTACCACGCCGACAAACCAAGGCCGTATTATGGTTAGCTGTAGCGACAATGTCTTTTTTGCGGTGAGTAGTGCAAATTTTCAAATATCATCGGCTGTTCAGCCCGATGTGTCTGATATCAATGAGCCCTCTGTCACAGAAGGCGGCGACATACTGTTCAACGTTATTTTAACGGCGACGACAACTCAAGCGGAAAATTATTTTTATTCTCTAACCAATGTTACGGCGTCTACGATTGATTACTCTGCTCCCCTATTCAGTAATGGCGTTGTGGATAATGGCGATAATACGATTACCGTTCCTACCGGTGTGTCATCGTTTACGGTAGCCCTGACGACCATTGATGATAGTGATATCGAAACTATCGAGACTTTAATCGTTTCCGTAGATGATGATAGCGCCACGGCGAGAATTAATGATAACGATGCCGTAACTGCCACCACAGGAAAAAAAGGTGGCGGTGGTGGTTCACTCGGTTGGCTGTTTTTCATTATGCTGAGTATGGTCATTGTTGCACGGTCCCGATTAGAGAGCTCTCCATGAAGCACTTTCCATGAAGCACTTTCCATGAAGCCACTCTCCATAAAACCACTCTCCATAAAACCACTGTGGCCTATTGTTATCGCCGCTGCTGTTGTCTTCGGATGTAATAACACTACTGCCGACAAAAATAAATCGCCAACAGCGACTCCAGCCCTGCCGGAGCATATCAGTCTGCTTACCTGGGCGAAAACCGCAGATGCCGCTAAAGATGCCGTGGCGGCCATTGCAAAAAAAGATTACCGCTTATGGTCAGTGGCGGGTAGAGGCGTTAATCTTCCCGGTATTGACATCAGTCAGCGCCAATCACTTGCGGAAAAGTGTGGCACCCAAATTATTCAAGGCAGTACCGATGCAGTGCGCGATCAGCAACATTTGGCGCTGTTGAAAAAAGCCTATGCCTATGCGGAACGCTATAATCAAATCGTGGCAAAGGTGTGTTAAACCAATAATTTTTTTCCTATTCATTCGTTATCACCCTAAAAGTAAACTACACTTGTTGAGTCAATTTTGATTCAACTATCCAATAAGTGTGGTGTATCGAGCTCTCTCGTCGATTACAAAAAACCCTTGATTTTCAACGCTATCATAAACGCTTTGCGCTGGCGGCTGCCTTTTTGGTCACCATGTCCACCCTGTGGGCGATTGAACACAATAGCGATGGCTCCTGGCAAATGCCGCTGCTGTTATTTTATATTGCAGTTTGCGCCTTTATTGTCGGTACTTGTGAGTTTTTGTTTATACTGGATAAGCGCTACAAAACCCTTGAGGCAAAGTGCCAGGCAGTCAGTCGCGCAATTTCCTGCTATGGCTTTGCAGCTACCTCAATCTATATGTGCGAGCTTTACGCCACGACTGTTTGCTGTTGAATGCCTCAATGTTTAGCCTTGCCTTAAGACGTTTTTAGCGCATTAATCAATGCCCGTGTTGAGCTATCCCACAGGGGGTCACACTCGCCCGATTGCAAAGCGTGGTAAACAGGTTTGCCGAGTTGCTTGCCTAACTCCACTCCCCACTGGTCAAAGGCATTAATGCCTAATAGCACACTGCTGGCATAGACTTTGTGTTCATAAAAGGCAATAAGAGCGCCCAGGCTTTTGGGCGTGAGCGCATTTAAGACAATCGTGCTGCTGGGCTTATTGCCCGCAATGACCTTGTGGGGCGCCAGCCGCTTGATCTCGGCTTCATCCAAACCTTGTGCCCGTAACTCCATCTGCGCTTGTTTTAATGTTTTACCTTGTAATAGGGCTTGAGATTGGCCGATGCAGCAGGCCAAGAGATGTCGATGTTGATCGCTGTAGTCGCTCATGGATTGTTTAACCGCAATAAAATCCACGGGAATCATTTGTGTGCCTTGATGCAGCAGTTGATGAAAACTGTGCTGGCCGTTAGTGCCCTCTGTTCCCCAAATGACAACACCTGTCTCTTGGTTTATGGGTAAGCCATCCCTGGTGACACACTTGCCTAAGCTTTCCATATCCAGTTGTTGCAGGTAAGCGGGCAGGCGGCACAAACGTTGTGCATAGGGCAAGACGGCGTGTGATCTCGTGCCCCAGTAATGGCAGTACCAGTGGCTCAACAGCGCGGCAATCACCGGCATATTGTCGGCAAAGGCCGCGTCTCGAAAATGAATATCCATGGCATAAGCACCCTGCAGCAGTGAGTGAAAATTATCCATGCCCACGGCAAGGGCGATGGGTAAACCGATGGCTGACCACAGTGAATAACGTCCACCCACCCAGTCCCACAGAGGAAAGATATTGTCTGCGGCGATGCCAAAGTCTTTGGCGGCGCTTAGGTTGGTGCTAATGGCGATAAAGTGTTTATAGAGCGCATCCTGAGAACAGCCGCCATCTAAACACCACTGACGAGCACTTAGGGCATTGTTAAGTGTTTCCAGCGTAGTGAAGGACTTGGAGGCAAGGATAAACACCGTTGTTTCCGGGTTTAATTGGCTAAGGGTATCCTCCAGGTCAGCGCCATCAATATTGGCTACAAAAAAAACATCGATCGTATCCACACGGTAAGCGGACAAGGCTTGTGTCACCATCCGCGGACCCAAATCTGAACCGCCAATGCCAATATTGACAATGCTATCCACCGGCTTGCCGGTAAATCCCCGCCACTGTTGTCGATGTATTTGCTCAACAAAGTCCTTCATTTTGTCCAGTGCTGCGTGTACTTGCCGACTTTTTTCAGAGGCCGATTTCGGTTCGCGCAGGGCGCTGTGCAGGGCCGGGCGTTGCTCTGTATTATTAACAGACTCGCCATTGAATAAATCAGTTATTGCCTGGCGCAAACCCTGTCGCTCAGCAAACTGACATAAGTGGCTCATTGCTTCTGAGTCAATATGATTGCGGGAGTAATCATAAAAAATTTCACCCGCTTCAAGAGAGAAAGTCTCACAGCGTTGCGGGCTCTGTTCAAAAAGATGCGTTAATGAACTTGCTTTTAGGCGCTTGGCCTGTGCTTGAAGATATGTGTCCATAAGCTAAAAACCGCCGTTGTAAACATAAGGGCATCTCTAAAAATTGTCTTTTTCCGCGATCTCGGCGCAAGCTCCGTACTCGAATCCTCATGTACGCCCCAGTACACTGCGGTTCTCCGTGCGGTGCTTCTTTGATCTCACGAAAAAAGCCTGATTTTTAGAGGCGCCCATAAGCTGCAATGACTGCAATCAGTGATTGCGGCTTATGGAAAAAACAGCCAGATCCCACAGGGCCTGCTTAAAGGCTGAGTCCTCTAAATCGCGCAAACAGTCATGGGCCTTAGCCACGTGGGACTTGGCTTGTTGTTGAGTGTAGTCAATTGCGCCCGTATTATGGATCACCGTAACAATTTGTTGAAGCCCCTGTTGGCTTTGAGCCGCTTTGACTTTGATAACATCGGCAATCATAGCGCTATCTGAATCATTGGCTCGCTGCATAGCGATAATCAGGGGCAGGGTAGGTTTACCTTCGGCCAAATCATCGCCGATGTTTTTGCCCAATGCAGCGCTTGAACCGGTGTAATCAAGCGTGTCATCCACCAACTGAAAAGCCATGCCCAAATGATAACCGTAGGTTCTCAATTGTTGCTGCAATGGTGGCGTGGCGGCACTTAATACGGCGGCGGTTTCGCAGGCGGCGTCAAACAGCACCGCTGTTTTCTTGTGAATCACGTCCAGGTAACGGGCCTCTGTCAGAGTGGGGTCACCCGCATTGACCAGTTGTTGTACTTCACCCTCGGCAATGGTATTCGTGGTATTCGACAAAATGCGCATAATCTCCATATCACCAATGGCGACCATCATTTGAAACGCGCGGGAATAGAGAAAATCCCCCACCAGTACGCTTGGCGCATTGCCCCATTTGGCGTTGGCGGTTGCGCGCCCGCGTCGTCTATCGGACATGTCGACTACATCGTCATGCAATAAAGTGGCGGAGTGAATAAATTCAACAATGGCAGCCAGCGTATGCTGCTGGGTGCCGGCATAGCCCAAGGCCTTGGCAACCAGCAATACCAGCAGTGGCCTCAGTCGCTTACCCCCAGCCTCTATCAAGTACTGACCAATATCTTCAACCAGCGCTACGTCGGAATTAACTTGCCCAATGATAAGTTGGTTGACGGACTCAAAATCCTCCGCCACGGCTTGATGAAAAGACAGCATTAACCGCTTGATCCTTATTGTTTTAGTAAGGCCCTGGCACAAACAATATTTTATGCTAATCACCCATTGCGAGTCATATCGCTGGGATCTTGCATTGCCTGATAATCCACTCTTTATTTGTGCCAGGGTCTCGGTAAATAATGATGATGGCTTGAGTGCCAATAAATAGCGCTATCGGCGTTGGGATGCTAGGCAGCTAAAGCGGGGGTGTCAAGTGCCCTTTAAACTAAAAACGCTTGTTGAACTCAGAAATTGGGCTGAGAGATAAGGCCGCGGGAAAAGGCATCGTTCGCTGGCAAGACCTATGGCCGATGTCAGGAGTGACAACACAGTATTAAAGCTCAAATAACCATTGCTTATGGGATTTGTTTGGCGTAGAATTCGCTCCCTCAAAATTACCCTACGATGTGAGTTTCTGAGAGAGCTTGTTAGTTAGCAGATAGGTAGTAGCGGACAGGTAGTAGCGGACAGACAGTCGCAGATGGATAGGCGAACAGTCGGGTAAAAAGCCGGGCGAAGTAAAGCAATAATCTACCAATGTCTAGCGATCAAGCCACTTAACATCGTCCATATGCGCTTATCGGGCAAGCACCGGCAGAGCAAAAAAGTGGAGCACACAATGTACGCAGTGATTAAGACCGGCGGTAAACAGCACCGGGTTACCGAGGGTGAAATCCTCAAAATCGAAAAAATCGACGTGGCGGCTGGCGATAGTGTCCAGTTTGATGAGGTACTGCTGGTAGCCGCCGGTGACGAGATCTCCATCGGCGCGCCCTTGGTAGAGGGTGCCGCAGTGACTGCCGAGGTGGTTCAGCACGGCCGTGCGGAAAAAGTAAAAATCATCAAATTTCGTCGCCGCAAGCACTCAATGAAGCGTCAGGGCCATCGTCAGTGGTTCACTCAAGTTAAAATTACCGATATTCTTGCCTCTGGCGCTGGCAAAACAGCCCCAGCCAAGGCCGAAAAGCCTGCGCCAACAAAAACAGCGGCGTCCAAGGCAAAAGCCAAGGCCACAGACACCGATGACTTGACTAAAATTTCTGGTGTAGGTCCTGTGTTGGTAAAAAAATTGGCAGATGCCGGCATTACCCGTTTCGCACAAATTGCCGCATGGTCTGCAGAAGACATCGCCGAGTTTGATGAAAAGCTAAACTTTAAAGGTCGAATTGAGCGTGACGACTGGGTTGCTCAAGCCCAAAAATGTATGAAAGAGGAGTAATGACTTATGGCACATAAAAAAGCCGGTGGTAGCACTCGTAATGGCCGCGATTCCGAAAGCAAACGCTTAGGCGTTAAGCGCTTTGGCGGCCAATCGGTATTAGCGGGTAACATTATTATTCGCCAGCGTGGCACCAAGGTACATCCAGGTGAAAATGTTGGTCTCGGCAAAGACCACACGCTCTTCGCTAAAGCCGATGGCGTAGTCAAATTTGAAATCAAAGGCCCAAAAAACCGTCAATTTGTGAGTATCGTAAGCCCGTAACCGGTATTCACTAAAATAAGGCCGTAGCCATCAGAGCTACCGCTTGTAGCCTATTGCTGCGCTCTCCCGCCTCTCGTAAAACGCTCTTGCAATAAAATTACACCGTAAAATCCAGGGAAGAGCGGGCAAGATTTTATAGCATAAAGGTATATGTGCTTGTACCAACCCTACCACCTACGCGCATTAACTTCTTAAGCCCCCCCGACTATCAGAATCGTCACTCCATTACGTTAGTTGTTCCCAGTAATTTGAAATTAACGCTACCACTACCACTACCACTACCACTAC
>JBCBZU010000084.1:0-7408 GCA_039815165.1 Pseudomonadota bacterium | reverse complement strand
TTAGGATTATAATGCCGGGCTTTATTAAACCCAATAACAGAGCCTGGCCTTGGATACTATTACTGTGAGGGGCGCCCGCACCCATAATCTCAAAAATATTGATCTCGATCTCCCGCGGGATAAATTTATCGTTATTACCGGCCTATCAGGCTCTGGTAAGTCCTCACTGGCCTTTGATACCCTGTATGCAGAGGGCCAGCGTCGCTACGTGGAATCACTGTCCACCTATGCGCGACAGTTTCTATCGATGATGGAAAAACCCGATGTGGATCATATCGAAGGCCTCAGCCCGGCGATTTCCATTGAACAAAAGTCCACATCCCATAATCCTCGCTCGACGGTGGGCACCATTACAGAAATTTATGATTATCTGCGGCTACTCTATGCCCGGGTGGGTGAGGCGCGCTGCCCAACGCATCATTTACCGCTGACGGCGCAAACCGTGAGTGAAGTGGTAGATACCATTTTAGCCCTGCCCGAAGGCACCAAGTTAATGTTACTCGCCCCGATTGTGAGAGCGCGCAAGGGTGAACATGTCCACGTATTTGATCAACTGCGGCGGGAGGGCTTTGTGCGTGCTCGGGTAAATGGCACAGTGGTCGATTTGGACGATGTTCCTGAACTGGACAAAAGAAAGAAACACAGTATCGATGTGGTCATTGACCGCTTTAAAGTCCGCGATGACTTGCAACTGCGCTTAGCCGAATCCATTGAAACCGGCGGGAATCTTTCCAGCGGACTTATTGTAATCAGCTATATGGAGGGTGACAAAGAGGATCAACTGTTTTCAACCAAACACGCCTGCCCCGTATGTGACTACTCGCTTTCAGAATTGGAACCCCGTCTGTTTTCCTTCAACAATCCCGCCGGGGCCTGTCCGACTTGTGACGGCCTTGGCGTTAAACAATACTTCGACAAGGATAAAATTATACAGTTTGACGATGCCTCCCTTTCTGAAGGCGCCATTCGCGGATGGGATCGACGCAATATTTACTACTTCCATATGCTTAAGTCACTGGCTAAGCACTATGATTTTGATACCGATACCGCATGGAAAAAGCTGCGCAAGCGCGACCAAAAAGCGATTCTCTACGGCTCTGGCGCGACCGAAGTCAATTTCACCTACGTTAACGACCGCGGGGATACCTACAAACGCAAACACAGTTTTGAAGGCGTGATCCCCAATCTGGAAAGGCGTTATCGAGATACTGAGTCTCAGTCAGTTCGAGAAGACCTGTCCAAGCTATTGTCGACCCAAAATTGCCCTGAGTGCGATGGCACGCGCCTGCGGGAAGAAGCTCGCAATGTCTTTATCGACGATAAAAGAATTTCTGATATCACCGCCATGCCCATTGGCGAGGCCTACGACTACTTCCAGCAGTTAACGTTTAAAGGCGCTAAGGCCGAAATTGCCGATAAGATCTTAAAAGAAATTTGTGACCGCTTCCGCTTTTTAGTGGACGTTGGCCTAAACTACCTCACCCTGAATCGCAGCGCCGAAACGCTTTCCGGGGGTGAGGCTCAGCGTATTCGACTCGCCAGCCAGATTGGGGCGGGCCTGGTTGGCGTTATGTATATCCTCGATGAGCCTTCCATTGGCCTTCATCAACGGGATAATGATCGCTTATTGAAAACGCTAATTCACTTAAGGGATTTGGGTAACACTGTTATTGTGGTGGAGCACGATGAAGACGCCATTCGCCTGGCCGACCACATTGTGGATATTGGTCCGGGTGCGGGTGTCCATGGGGGTAAAATCATCGCTCAGGGTAAATTGCCTCGCATCAAAAAGAGCAAAGACTCACTAACAGGGCAGTACCTGTCCGGCAAGAAATCCATAGCCGTGCCCGGTAGACGCCATAAAGCGAACAGCAAAAAGCAACTGGTTCTCAGCGGAGCGACAGGCAACAATCTGCAAAACGTCACGCTTAAGCTACCTATTGGCCTGCTGACCTGTATTACCGGCGTCTCTGGCTCGGGAAAATCAACTCTGATCAATGGCACTTTATACCCCATTGTTGCCACTGAAATTAATGGCGCAACCACTCTTAAACCTGCGCCTTATAGTGAACTGAAAGGCTTGGATCAGATTGATAAGTGTGTGGATATCGACCAGAGTCCCATCGGTCGCACGCCTCGTTCTAATCCAGCGACTTATACTGGAATTTTTACCCCCATTCGAGAACTGTTTGCCGGCACCCAGGAAGCCCGCTCCCGGGGTTATAAGCCGGGGCGCTTTAGTTTTAATGTTAAAGGCGGTCGCTGTGAGGCCTGCCAGGGTGATGGCGTGGTCAAAGTGGAAATGCATTTTCTACCCGATGTCTATGTGCCCTGTGATGTCTGTCACGGTAAACGTTACAATCGTGAAACGCTGGAAGTCCTCTACAAGGGTAGAAATATTCATCAGGTCTTGGAAATGACCGTTGAAGATGCCCGTGAGTTCTTCGACGCCATTCCCGCTATTGCCCGCAAACTGCAAACCCTAATCGATGTGGGGCTTTCCTACATTCGTTTGGGCCAGGCGGCGACCACGCTTTCCGGTGGCGAAGCCCAGCGAGTGAAACTCTCTCGAGAGCTGTCCAAGCGCGATACCGGGCAGACGCTGTATATTCTGGATGAGCCCACAACGGGATTGCACTTCCATGATATTCAGCAACTGCTGACAGTACTGCATCGTCTAAGAGACCACGGTAATACCATCGCAGTTATCGAGCACAATCTGGATGTCATTAAAACCGCAGACTGGGTAGTGGATTTGGGTCCAGAGGGCGGTAGCGGTGGTGGCCAAATTGTTGCCGAAGGCACGCCAGAACAGGTGTGCAAAGTAAAACAATCACACACGGGTACTTTTTTGAAGCCTTTGTTAAAATCGAGCCGCTAACCGATTTTTCAGGATTACTGCACCCTGTTAAACCGACGCTGACCTAAGTCAAAGACTCATTTTAAGACTGCCTCAAGCGTTTGCGTTGCTGCCCGCTATACCTACCCCATTGACTTTGACAAAACTCGGAACGGTAATGGCCGAGGCATTGCGCATTCCATAGGTATTAGAGGTGTTAACATGGCAATAATGCGTTGAGAGCCATTCCACTTGAGAAAAAATACGATGATAGGAATCATTGATCCTAAGATTAAACAGGTGCGCCTTGATTTCACCATTCTCTATTAGCCAGGTCCCAAAACGGCTAGTACCGGTAAACTCACCCTTGGATGAATTGGTAAAATTCATATAGTGAATAAAGCCAATATAAATTGTCGGCTGTATACAACTGGCGACCATATTCTCAAAAGAGCCAGGGCCATCTCCCGCCTGGACTTTTAAACTCGCGCATCCAAAGTCATTGTTGACCTGTCGTTTAAAACGATCACAGGTATTTTTGTCAGAATAAAACTGATTTTTCAACACGCCCTTGTCAATCAAGGTCCAATTATTTCGCTGTTGCCCATTTTGACCAACTCGTCTGGCAAACAGCGTGTCGTGATCTTCAGGATTATCGACAATGGTTATATTATCGCCAAAAATTTTTGAACCTATTTGGTGTTTGTGTTTTTGTAGCATACCTGACTGGTATTCATAACTTTCGCCAGACAAGGTCAGCCAGGCCATATAAGCGGTCATTTCTGCAAAGGCATCGGCAGAAAAAATAACATCGTATCTACCCGCAGCAATATCCACTCTCGGGGTAGATATTTTAAGGGAGTAGTCTTTTTCGAGGCAACTGAGAAGCTGATCCCGATTGTAGTGGGATAACTTTTCTCCAACAGAGGCTGCTCTTAGCTCTTTTTTATCGTGATCCAATAACTGCAATACAATCTCCAGGTTATAATCCCCGCCGCGGTAACAGACAGGCTCCTTGCTCAAAGTATTAATCAGCGCGTAGGAATAATGCCCCGCTGAAAAAGCACCTGAAATTTCAACATTGTATTGCTGAAATCGCCAGTGAGCTTGTTGGTATAAATCCACCAAAACAGAAGCATCAAATGCTTCATCCAGACGCGGATCGACCTTATCAAAACAGTGTGCACACTTTGCAATGGGCTGCATATCGGTAAGATAATCAACCTCTGGCATCGCCTCAATTTGTTGATTTAACGCTTCAGCCAACTGAATTAGATCATTGCCAATGTGTTGCGAGGGCGTGAGTTGTGCCGTGATTTGCCGCTTACCTTTTTGCAAAACCAGGGTGTATTGCTGCGCTTTTTTAGACACATTCAAGGATATTTGATTTCTTCCCGCGCGCACCATATGCGAGGTTTCAGCGCGATAAGCAATTGAGCCCACTAAACCGCGCTCAATTAACGCATGGTTGACCGCCTTTAAAGTGGCTAATACAGAGTCCATGATTTACAAGCCTACCTGAACATTTTTAAAACGGCATATAGGAACACCGTGACCCATACGCATAATTTGGTTGGGCTGGCCTTTCCCACAATTAAAGACTTGCTGCATCTGCCAGGTACTTTTGTCGCCAACCTGATCGAGGGAATGCCAAAATTGTAAGCTGTCTCCCTGATAAGTAGCATTCTTTACCATATGGCTGATACGTCCATTTTTAATTTTCCAGGCGACCTCCGTGGCAAAGTGAAAATTTTCACGATTCGATCCAATGGACCAGGATTTAGGCGTTTCAAGTAGCAGTCCGTTTTGCGTTTTTGCAATAATGTCTTCGAGAGTTCCGTCTTCGCCGTAATCAATATTAATATTGTTCATACGCTCAATGGGAAGATGGTGGTAACTTTCTGCGCGATTGGCTGCCGCTGATGATGCAAATACTTCTCGCTGCGCTTTGTTATTGGCCTCGACAATCATTTGTCGAGAACTAATCGCATTTTTTAACATACCTTGTTCGATCATCAATATATTTTTTGCTCTCACACCGTCGTCATCAAAGCCTGTTGAGCCGGGAGAATTGTTAACGGTGCCGTCAGCGCGGGCATTTAGCTTGGATGAACCAAACTGTAGTTGCCCGAAATGCTCCAGATCAATATGACTCCCCCCGGCATAGGACAACTCATAACCCAATATTCGATCCAGCTCCAGTGCATGGCCGATAGTCTCATGGGTTTGCAGGGCCATCATTTCTGGCAGCAGTATGACATCGCAAACCTCTTGTTCACAGTTGGGTGCCTCAAGTAGTTCTAGTAGTTCTTTGATCAGTCTCTGGGTAGGATCAAATTGAATGGCATTAATGATATTCTCAAAGCCAACGGTGCCATTGTTCTGTTGATAAAGACTGTAGCTACGGCGCTGTTTATGGCCTTGGTCATCGATGGCCTCAACAAACATACTGGCATCAACATCAAGCAGATTTTTTTCAATTTCTGAGCCCTCGGTATCCACAAATAGAATATCGCGCTTATAAAAACAGGCCCTTACTCCGCGGTAAAGAACTTTTTCATGATAAAGCTTATTATCCAATTTTAGGAGCTGTTCTATCTTCTGGTTACCTGGGAGAGTAAAAGGGTCAATCCTGGAAGGGGTAGAATAGCTATCGTTGAGCACGTCCTTATCTGCTAAGTCAATTTTTTGCTGAATAAACAATGAGGCCTTATATGCGTTTTCTAATGCCTGTAAGCCAATAAGCTCTAACTCCTCTATATTTTCGCTAGATGCAAAACCCCAGGCACCATCAGCCAGTACGCGAATACCGTAACCCTGCTTTTTTGACTGATGATAGGATTGGAGTTCGCCATTGAGAGTGGAGAAGCTCTCAGCCTGATCGTTCAAATGGAGACGAATATCTGCGTAAGCAGCCCCCCTGGCATTGAGCTTGTTAATCAGCTTTTTCAGCCTGTCTTTCATAAGCAAAACCCTCTTTTTTAGACCTACTTTATTTAGACCTACTTTATTTAGGCCTACTTTGTTTAAGCCTACTTTAACTTGCTAAAGGCTATCTGCCAACTTGCACGCAGCAACCGTAAGTAGCAAGTACTGTGCAATAGCATGCGGGTATCTTCCTTAGACGTAGATACACTCGAGAGATACACTCGGGACGCCCAGAGTCAATAAGCAAGCCAACGCAAGCAGTTGGGGTCAAAAATTTGACACTGATAATCTGCCGCAGAAAGCATACTTTGTATTAGACGACAATAATCTTCAAAATTTTTTGTTTAAAGAAGCTTTACGTCAATCATCGACTATACTTCGTTGATGGGGTGATTTTTTAGACGTCGATTTACCTCTGCTATGTATAACCAACCGCTGCGATGATGTGTTAATGACAGCTAATATTCAAAATCAAACCGTAAACACAGCAGGTTTACCGGGCCATTGTGTTTCTATTCTCCATGTCGAAGACAGTAAGGCTGACTACCTCTTTATTGATGAACAACTCCGCGGCAATATACGCTTTAACTACCGTGTCGAAAATGCGAATTGTTTAGCCAGTGCCGAGAGTAAGCTGGCCAATAAAGACTATGACATTATGTTTCTGGATTTATCCCTACCGGATAGCTCCGGAATCGATACCTTACAAACCATACGCCAAAATCATCCTAACATTCCAATCATTGTCTTAACCGGCATCCACGATGATTCGATTATCGATGATGTTATACACTATGGTGGGCAAGATTATATTCACAAGGATGAGTTCAACAGTAAACTAGTGGCTCGCACTATTCGCTACGCTATTGAACGCAAGCGTTCTGAACTCGAACTCCAAGACTTGGCTCACCACGACCCTCTGACCAAGCTTTATAATCGATCGATCTTTTTGGACCGCTTAACGCACTGCTTAGCCAACGCCAAGCGTTATGCTAATGGCAGACACTGTGTTGTAATGCTGCTGGATTTGGATAACTTTAAGACGATAAACGATACCCTTGGTCACGGTGTTGGTGACGCCTTATTAATACAGGTTGCCAATCGTATACGCTATTGCGTGCGCGAGAGTGATACCGTCGCCAGATTAGGCGGAGATGAGTTTACAATCCTTTTGGAACAAATTGAACAACTCAATACCATTAATACCGCCGTTAATAAAATTATTAACGCCTTAGAGGAACCCTTCTTAATCGACGGCCAATCAGTATACACATCTACCAGCATTGGCATCACCAGTTCAAACGACGAGAAAGACGCAAATGCAGAAACCATACTAAAAAATGCCGATGTGGCCATGTACACGGCTAAAAATAAAGGGGGTAACCAGGCCCAATTTTTTACTCGAGATTTACAAGTCAGCGTACAAATTCGAAATAACCTGGAGAAGAGCCTGCAAAAGGCCATCGAAGAGGAAGAGTTCGAGCTGGTATTCCAGCCTCAAATAAATATTATCGATAATACTATCTTCGGTGCCGAAACCTTATTACGCTGGAACCACCCAAAATATGGCAAAATTCCACCCGTTAGCTTCATACCTTCTTTAGAAGAAACGGGTTTGATTATTCCTGCAACGGAATGGAT
>JBCBZU010000184.1:0-5124 GCA_039815165.1 Pseudomonadota bacterium | reverse complement strand
TTTTTTCATTGAGATTATACTTTTTAAATGTGTTAATAAGTTTTAAGTTATTTCCATCATTTTTTTTATTGGCCCTTTTTAAACTAACCAATTGGGAACCCGGAATTGATGGAAATTCATACTGGAAAGAATCGAGATGTTGAATTGTTCGACATAACACGCCTTTTTTTAAACTCATGGCTTTCAGCCAAATATCGTCTGCTTTGGGGCATATATCCATAAACACTTCCTGATTAAGCACTTGCTCATCTAATGCACCAGGAAAGTACAGCACGCCCCCAACGCCGGTTGGAAAAATTAACTTAGAAGCAGCCGGCTCTTGCGAAGAGTATTGCCATTGCTTATAAGGCAATATATGATTACCGGAAATTTTTATTTTATGACCGCGATGACAATGAATAACATTGCTTTCTTTACGATATGCACTGTAGAGTTTTTCTAGAGTATTAGCCGGGTATAATATGTCGTCATCAACGGTTATTATAAGCGAATCAGGATTGTTTTTAAGCGTATAAAAAAATTTTGTATAAGGGCCTAAATCTTTTTTACAAAATTTTATAGTCAAGCCTCTGGACTCCAGTTTTTTTAAGTCTAGCGGGATATCCTGCTTTTGTATTTGATCTTCTCCCAGGCAGAGAAAAATTTGATCTGCCTTCAGCGTTTGCTGCATAAGACTTTCAATTGTGTAAGCAACTTTATCCAAGCGTGATTCTATTGTTGTTAGCGATACGATAATTTCATCTTTCTCTTGGTTGCCGATACCTCTAACATCAGACTCAAGTATACTGTTTTGATAATTTATGCACAGTTGAATGGCTTTGTAGTCACTTAAAAGCGCTACTCTTTTTCTCGCTTGTTTTAATCGGCGCTCTTTTTTGGATAGTGGGTTATACATTGTCAGTTTACAGTCCTAATTTATTTAGTAGAATTTCTGTTGTCTTTTTTGTGGTGGAACTTATTTTGATTTGGGAATTTTCAGAATTTCGAATTTTTTCAACTGAATAAAAAAGCTTATCGCTTTTATCGTAAGGCTGTAGCGGTAAAATATCTACCTTGGCATTTGTATGCAGGGCTTCAGCTATCATCGACGCTGAGTCACATGTCACCAAAATATGCCCAGCCGTTTTTAGCTGTTGATTGAGCCAGTTTTTTGCTGACTTTTCGTGAGCGTAATATGTAATATTTTGCATTGCCTTGCAGGCTTCCTTTAGCAGCATAAGGCAGTTTCCGGGAGTGCGCCTGGAGTCAGACACGGACCATTTTATTTCTGGCGTTGCCACAATGGTTTTTTTAATTTGCGCGACGACGTTTTCATTATCCCAATAAAAATGCTTGTTCTCTCCCCCTAAAAGAATCAAGCCCTGTGCCGGATCGACTTTGCTGTCAATAAAAGAGGCCAGCGCTGTGAGTGTTGTAATGACATTGTCTGGTGGGCTCCTATCGATAAAGTCATGTTCTGGAGCAATAACGATATCAAACCATTTTAAAGGCAGAGAAGGTGTCATTATCACGGCTGTTTTACCTCCCCGCTTCCTTTTGGCAAATAAGATATCCAGATGGGTTTTATGGCCGGCACCGACAATAAGGTCAGGGCGAGGAAGTCCGTCTTCTGAAAACCCCTTACCTATAAAGCCATTAAATAGCTGCTGAGTAAGATTGGGACCAGCGCTTAGATTAACGCTATGCACTTTCCTATAGTGCGCGAGACTCTCAATTAGGGCCAGGCTTTGTTTTTCATGCCCTGGTTTACCATCAGTAAAACGCCATACAGTTAGTGGAGAGAGTGCCATAGAGAGTGCCATAGAGAGTGCCATAGAAAGCGCCATAGAGAGCGCCATAGCGATTGGGTAGTAAAATATTTGGTCGAGCAGAGATTAAATTCTCAGCATGGTAAACTACCGTGCTTTGTATATCTACCTCCTTGTTTATTTATGGCAACAAAACAGCAATATTCTGCCAATTATGGCGCTATGACAGCAAGCCAATTGTATGTGAAGCTATTGGTCTATGTCAGACCTCTTTGGGCAATGTTTGCTTTAGGTGTATTTGGCAACCTTATTTTTGCTGCCTCTCAGCCGGCATTTGCTGAACTAATACGCTATATGACCAATGCTATTGGCGTTGATGCCCAGGCTAAATGGATTATTCCTGGATTGTTGGTGCTGATATTCCTGGTTCGTGGTATCGGCTCATTTATTGGTGACTATGGCTTTGCACGCGTTGCCTTTGGGGTGGTCCATCAGTTGCGTTTGGACTTGTTCAGGCATATTGTTTATTTGCCTGGTTCAGCTATCGAGCAACAGAACTCCAGTGAATTGGTGTCGCGCATTACCTACGATACCCTGCAAGTTACCGATGCGGTCACCAACGCATTAAAAACCACGATTCGCGAGGGTGCAACGGTTGTTATTCTCATGGCTTATTTATTGTGGATTAACTGGCTGGTGACATCGGTATTTATTGTTATTGCCCCCTTTATAATGTGGATTCTGTATAAAATCACCCAACGACTGCGCAAGCTGAGTAAGCGCATCCAGCTCAGCATGGGGGATTTAACCCATGTGTCGTCTGAGATGATACATAACTTTAGGGTGATGAGAATCTTTGGTGGCGAGCATTATGAGCAAAACCGTTTTGACAAAGTGAGCCGATCCAATGCCCAACAAAACATTAAGCGCAGAGCCACCTCTGCGGCGGCTGGCCCACTGATTCAGCTCTTGGCCGTTATGGCCTTGGCGGTGCTGGTTTTTTTTGCCTTGACCATTATGAGCAATAGCTCAGCAGCCGATATTCTCGCCTATATCACAGCGGCTGCAATTATGCCCCAATCCATACGAAAACTGGGCGGGGTGCTGGGTTCTATTCAAAAAGGCATTTCTGCGGCAGATAGCATATTCACGCAGCTCGATACGCCTTTGGAAAATAATATCGATCAAGGTAAGGCCCTTGATATTCAAGGCGGCATTTGTTTTGATTCCCTAAGCTTTACTTATGACCAAACCAATGACCAAACCAATGACCAAACCAATGACGAAACCAATGACGAAACCAAACAGACACTGTGCAATATCTCTTTATCCATCAATCCAGGGGAAACAGTTGCTCTAGTGGGACGTTCCGGTAGCGGTAAGACGACACTGGCGAATTTGATTCCACGATTTTTATGCCATCAACAGGGTAGCTTGAAAATTGATGATCACCCTATCGATGAATTGAGCCTCAAATCATTGCGCAGCCAAATTGCACTGGTAAACCAAAACATTACCCTATTTAACGATACCCTCGCAAATAATATCGCCTATGGTGATATGCAGGGCGCGCCTAGAGAAGCCATTATTGAGGCTGTCAAACACGCTAACGCATGGGAGTTTATTCAACAACTTCCCGATGGACTTGATACTGTCGTGGGGGAAAATGGCACCGGCTTATCCGGTGGTCAGCGTCAGCGTATTGCCATTGCTCGTGCACTGTTAAAAAATGCGCCCATATTGATCTTGGATGAAGCTACATCTGCATTGGACAGCGAGTCAGAGCGCCATATTCAAGCGGCTTTAAGTATAGCAAGCCGTGGTCGCACCACAATTATTATTGCTCACCGTCTTTCGACCATTGAAAATGCCGATACCATTATTGTCATGGAAAAAGGCCAGATTGTTGAACAGGGTAGACACAATGACTTATTAAAGAGTAATGGACACTATGCAAAATTATACCGGCAAGGATTTTCTGAAGAAGAGTGAATAATGACATGCGGTTTTTATACACACTGCTTTTTTATTTTGCTATTCCTGCAATCCTGCTTCGCTTACTGTGGCGAGGCGTAAAAGCACCAGAGTATCGATATCGCTGGTCGGAACGTTTTGGATTTTTTAATGCCGCCCTCACTTTTCAAAAGACGGTGTGGGTTCACGCGGTATCTGTCGGTGAGGTGTTAGCGGCCAAGCATCTTATTGACGGATTACGCCAACAGCACACTACTGCCAATATCGTCATTACCTGCACAACACCAACAGGCTCTGCGCAAATCAGCCGTCTTTTTGGTGACAGTGTCTTTCATATCTATGCTCCCTATGATTTACCCGACGTAATACGGCGTTTCCTGCTACGGATTAAGCCAAATTTACTTATCATTATGGAAACAGAAGTTTGGCCAAATATGATCACACTGTGCCACAGTAAAAATATTCCTATAGTGTTAGCCAATGCGAGATTGTCAGAACAGTCATTTGCTAATTATCAGCGCCTGCAGGCATTCTCACAGTCTATATTTTCTAAAATAGATAATGTCGCGACTCAAACCGATGTAGAGGCTGGGCGTTTTAAGCAGCTAGGTGTAGAAAATACCACTGTCACAGGCAGTATTAAACATGATATTAAGATTGGCTCTGATTTCAAAGAAAGCGCCAATGAGCTTCGCTGTTTACTTGACGATTTCAAAAAAATCATCGTTATCGCCAGCACTCATCGCGGTGAAGATGCTTTTGTATTAGATGCTTTACAAGCAGTATACGAAAAAAAGTGTGGGATTTTGCTGGTTTTAGCGCCTCGCCACCTCGAACGTTTAAAGTCAATAGAAAAACTTTGTAAACAACGGTCGCTTGCATTGGTGCGCCGTTCCGCTATTGACACTATTAACAAAGACACTCAGGTTTTATTGATAGATACAATGGGTGAGCTAATGTCGTTCTATGGTGTGGCCGATATAACGATTATGGGTGGAACCTTTGTTGAGCACGGGGGCCATAATTTTTTAGAGCCAGCCGCTTGGGGAATACCGATGATTAGCGGTTTAAGCGTATTTAATTTTTCGCACATCGCTAAAGAGTTAGTGGAACTTGGCGCACTACAGCAAGTGAGCTCAAGTAAAGCACTGGGAGAAGCGGTAAAGCGCCTACTCAGCAATAAGGCTGAGGCTGATGAGCGAGGCGTAAGCGCTTATCAATATATCGAGCGCAACAGGGGTGCACTGAAAAAGCTCCAAGCGGTTATTGAATCCTATTTGGCTTTTTAGGTTTAGGTTTAGGTTTAGGTTTAGATGACAGGCTAAGGACTAAGATTGCTCATAATCAATCAACCTGTCTTCTTGAAGCCATGTCTCCAGTACTTGCAAATCTTCTACACTTA
>JBCBZU010000336.1:0-3133 GCA_039815165.1 Pseudomonadota bacterium | reverse complement strand
TGGCTTTTCCAGTTTTAATCGGCCATTACCGCGTCTTCGAAGGGAAATGAATCGATTCCCGAATTGCTGAAAAGTTTTTCAGCCTCTCTGTCAGCCCTATGCTATTTCGCCTGTGCCGGGGCTGAAATTAGAGTAAAAGACAATGGTCCAGATATTCCCGAAGAAGCCCAAAAGAAAATTTTTGAGCCTTTTTACACCACCAAAAATAGTGGCGAGGGCACAGGCTTGGGTTTATCTGTTACCTTTAATATCATCAAGCGCTTAAACGGCGATCTACACTTAAATACCCAACCCGGTGAGTTTACCGAATTTACCATCACCTTTCCTGTGAGCAGTGAGGAGCAGGCCTTATAGTACATCGGGCATAATCGCCAAGAAGCGATAGTGCAGGATGGATAAGCCCATCCCAATATGCGAGAATAGCGCCCCTTTTTATCTCTCAGACCATTAGGTGCCAGCCTTCATGACCACCAGCACGACCACTCGTCAACACCTCGCTAATGCCATACGTGCACTCAGTATGGATGCCGTTCAACAAGCTAATTCGGGCCACCCTGGTGCTCCCATGGGCATGGCTGATATCGCCGAAGTCTTGTGGAACGACTATCTTAAGCATAACCCCGCCAATCCCGCCTGGGCTGACCGCGATCGCTTTGTGTTATCCAACGGCCATGGATCGATGTTGATCTATTCACTATTGCACTTGTCTGGTTACGCACTGCCCATTGAAGAGCTCAAACGTTTTCGTCAATTGCACTCCAAAACGCCGGGTCATCCTGAGTATGGCTATGCGCCTGGTATTGAGACCACCACCGGTCCACTGGGGCAAGGCATTGGCAATGCAGTGGGCATGGCCGCTGCCGAGAAAATTCTAGCAGCCCAGTTTAACCGTGAGGGCCACGAAATTGTTGATCACCATACCTATGTTTTCTTAGGGGATGGTTGTTTAATGGAGGGCATTTCTCACGAAGCCTGTTCACTAGCGGGTACCTTGGGCCTGGGTAAATTGATTGCATTTTACGACGATAATGGCATTTCCATTGACGGTGACGTAGAAGGTTGGTTTACCGACAATACGCCAAAGCGTTTCGATGCCTATGGTTGGCAAGTAATCCCCAATGTCAACGGCCATGATCCTGAAGAAATTACCACAGCCATTGAAACAGCCCGTAAACAAAGCGCAAAGCCCACTTTGATTTGCTGTAAAACCATTATTGGCAAAGGCTCGCCGAATAAGCAGGGCACCGAATCTTGCCATGGCTCTGCCCTGGGCGCTGACGAGGTGGCTCTCACCCGTGAAGCCCTGGCCTGGCAACACCCCCCCTTTGAGGTCCCCGACGATGTCTACCGGGCTTGGGACGGGAAGGCCAAAGGCGCTGAGGCCGAAGATGAGTGGAAAGGTCGCCTGCAAGCCTACACCATCGCTTATCCAGAGTTGGCGGCTGAATTTGAGCGGCGCGTCATCAAAGGTGCATTACCCGCTGACTTTAGTGAAAAAGCCGATGCCTATATTCGCGAATGCCAGCAAAAAATGCAGCCAGTGGCCTCACGTCAAGCCTCTAAACTGGCGTTGAATGCCTTTGGCCCCATATTGCCCGAGTTGCTGGGTGGCTCCGCTGACCTTGCGGGCTCCAATTCCGCATTTTGGTCAGGTGCAAAAGCCATTAGTGACGAGGATGCAGCGGGTAATTACCTCCACTATGGCGTTCGCGAATTTGGCATGAGCGCAATGATGAACGGTATCGCTCTACACGGGGGCTTTATTAATTATGGGGCGACTTTTCTTATTTTTATGGAGTACGCCCGTAACGCCGTGCGCATGGCAGCCTTGATGGGCCAGCAAAGTATTTTTGTCTATACCCACGATTCCATCGCCTTGGGTGAAGACGGCCCGACCCACCAACCCGTTGAACAATTGACCGCATTAAGAGCAACACCCAATTTAACGACCTGGCGCCCCTGCGATACCGTTGAGTCTGCGCTTGCCTGGAAAGCCGCGATTGAACGTCGCGACGGCCCCACCGCATTAGTATTCTCGCGGCAAACACTACAAGCCATTGACCGCGATGACGAGCAATTAAGCAATATGGCCAAAGGTGCCTATATCTTAAAAGACTGTGCGCAAGAACCTGAGTTAATTTTAATTGCCACCGGCTCCGAAGTGGTGCTCGCGCTTAACGCAGCAGAGCAGCTAAATAATCAGGGCAAAAAAGTGCGGGTGGTATCCATGCCCTGTGCAGAAGTGTTTGTAGCTCAGGATGCAGACTACCAGCAATCGGTACTACCCATTGAGGTGGGTGCACGAATTGCCATAGAAGCGGGTCACGAGGATTACTGGTATAAATTTGTCGGCCTGGATGGGCGCATTGTGGGTATGCGCAGCTTTGGTGAATCCGCGCCTATTGATGATCTAATGCAACACTTTGGCTTCACCGTAGACAATGTCCTCGAGGTTGCCCGGGAACTACTTGCTGAATGAGCACAAAAATTGCCATTAATGGTTATGGTCGCATTGGGCGATGTTTCTTAAGAGCACTGGTTGAGTCCCAGCTCGCGGGCCACAACCAGAATATTGAGCTAGTCGCCATCAATGAATTGGCCGACAATGGTACCATTGCGCACTTGACCAAGTACGACTCCACCCATGGGCGCTTTCCTGGTGATGTGGTGTTAAATGGCGATAGCCTGGAGATTGCCGATCACTGCGCTCGGCTACTTCATGAAGAAGCGATAGAGGTCCTGCCCTGGGCAGAGTTGGCGATTGATGTGCTGATCGAGTGCACCGGCTCTTTTACTGACCGCGTCACAGCGCAACGACACTTAGCGGCAGGTGCCAAGCGGCTGCTCTTCTCTCAGCCCGCAGAAAGCGATGTCGACATTACCGTGGTCTACGGCATCAATGATGCGCAGTTATTGCCCGAACACCGGATTATTTCCAATGCGTCTTGTACCACTAATTGTATTGTGCCGGTGATTGATGCCCTGCATAAAGCTTTTGGTGTAGAAAGCGGAGTCATTACCACTATTCACTCAGCCATGAATGACCAGCCGGTAATCGATGCTTATCACCACACGGATTTGCGCAAAACCCGCTCCGCGATGCAGTCGATTATTCCTGTGGATACGGGTTTGG
>JBCBZU010000378.1:0-2864 GCA_039815165.1 Pseudomonadota bacterium | reverse complement strand
GGTCATTTATTACCTATAAACTCCCTCTTTCCGTGCATTTTTGCCTTGCCTAAAAGCAAAACCATCTTCCGTGCAAAGATCTCAGGATATATTTACGTTAAGGTGATCAAAAAAGATGACAAGCTATCAAAGTTTTTCTATATTTTTTAAGCACCAGCGTGCCCGTTGAATGGTCGCTTGCTGTTGTTCTTGCGCTTGCTTATCCCAATTGCGGTAGACCATGCCTATTCTGGGATTTTTTTCAAATTGTTTTCGGTGCTGAATCATAAAATGCCAATACAAGCTGTTAAATGGACAAGCGTTATCGTTAACTTTTTCTTTTACTTTATAGTGGCAGTGTTGGCAATAGTCACTCATTTTATGAATGTAATTGCCGCCGGCGGTGTAGGGTTTGGTGGCCACTATGCCGCCATCGGCAAATTGGCTCATCCCCCGAGTGTTGGGCATTTCCACCCATTCTATCGCATCGATATACACTCCCAGATACCAATCGTCGACGGCCTTGGGATCAATCCCCGTTAGCAGGCAGAAGTTTCCGGTGACCATAAGCCGCTGGATATGATGGGCATAGCTGTAGTCCAGGGACTGTTGAATGGCAGACTGCATGCAGCGCATTTTGGTGTTGCCAGTCCAGAAGTATTTGGGTAGGGCCCGTTTGGCATTTAAGTGATTTTTTCCTGCGTAGGCAGGCATGTTAGCCCAATAAACGCCGCGAATATATTCGCGCCAGCCTAAAATTTGTCGAACAAAACCCTCAATTTGTGCGATGGAAATAGTCTGTTGATGCCTGTAATAGTGGTCTACGGCCTTTTCCAGTACTTGCATAGGATGCAGTATTTTGGCATTGATCACAAAGGATAGGCGCGAGTGATATAAACTCCACTGGTGTTTGCTCTGGCAGGTCATCGCATCCTGAAAAGTACCAAACTTGGGTAGGCAACAGGTGCAAAAATAATCCAGCAGCTTAAGCGCTTGTTTTCGATTGACCGGCCAGATTAAAGTATTGGTTTCTGAACCAAAAAACGGGACTTTATGCCGTCTTAGTCGATCCATAATAGGGCTGACATCGTGGTTAAAGGTAAGCGGACTGGGAATGTCCTCTATATGGTTTTGCTTGAGTTTGTTACGGTTTTGTGCGTCGTAATTCCATTGGCCGCCCAGTGGCTGATCTTCATCCATAAGGATAGTAAAGCGCTGTCGCATTTTACGGTAGAAAAACTCCATTTTATGATGCTTGTCTTTTTTGAAATAATCCTTTATTTCGCTAAAAGGCAGTAAAAAATGCTCGCTGTCGCACATCCGTATGGTGATTTGCTTATCCAGTTTTAGTTCAGCAAGCTGTGTCAGTAAACGATATTCATCGGGCTGCTGGTATTCAAATTCACTGATTTTATAGTTTGTGGCCAAATGCTTAAGTAATTGAGGCAGGCTTTTATAGCCGACTGTATCATCCAAGTCTAGATATAGGATATGATGACCCGCTTTTTCCAATGCCTTGGCAAAGCTTTGCATTGCTGCAAAAAAAGCGCATATCTTCTGACAGTGATGTTTGACATACAGTGTTTCTTGATGGAGCTCAGCGATTATATAGAGGGTATCCTTGTCTTTTTGCTTAAACCAGCTATGGCTTGCGTTTAATTGGTCGCCTAAGACTAAACGAAGCCGCTTATACTGTTTGTTTAGAACCATACTACAGGCTGCCTCATTTTTATCTTAACCAAGATCCATTCGCCAATAAGTATAGCTTACGGCTTTATCTGTAAAGGTTTGCCGGTAAGCACAAGCTTTTTCTATGCTCAGTGCCTCCCCAACTCCAAAAAATCTGTATTTTAACAGATGCTCATAGTAAGTATTATGCGCTGTTGTGACGATCTTTATGCTTATTGCGCCGACATCGCTCAGAACAGTACTTTACTTCGTGCCAGTTTTTTTCCCAGCGTTTTCGCCATGTAAAAGGCAAACCGCAGCTAGCGCAGGTTTTCGTTGGTAAATTAACTTTTTTATGTGTCATCGGCTTTAATTTTAATGGGCCAGTCGGCAGCATCCAAGTGATCTATGGGCATACTGGTGGTTCTACCTTGCCATTTTTGTATAAATTCTGAATTTGGGTCATACTGTTGGGTTTGCTTTTCGATATGAAAATGGCGACCTCCCCGTGGATCAGCGCCTACTCCGGCAATATATTGCCAGTTACCCCAGTTGGCGCCTACATCATAGTCAATTAATTTTTCTTCAAAGTAAGCCGCGCCATAACGCCAGTCAATTTGCAGTTCGTTTACCAGGCAGCTGGCCACAATTTGTCGACCGCGATTAGACATAAACCCAGTTTGGTTTAATTGTTTCATGCAGGCATTAACCAGCGGCCACTGGCTTGAGCCTTCACACCACTGCTTGAAGCGCTGCGGATAAAAACTCGTTAAAGGCTTACGCTGCGTAATGCCTGAAAAAGCAAATAGTTGTTTGTCATAGTGATAGGCATACCATTGAAAGTATTCCCGCCATAAAAGCTCCAGATAAATCCACTCCGTTGAGTCGTTGCGTTCTACCGCCTGTTCATACTCTTGTAGTGTTTGCACCACCTGTCTTGGCGACAAGCACCTGTGAGCGAGCCAGCACGATAGTTTACAGGAGTTCCACCAACCATCCAGATCATTACGGGTCTGCTTGTATCTGCTGGGATGGCGATTTTTAGGGCTAAAATAGTGATTTAAGTGCTCCAGCGCAAGGGTGCTGCCGCCTTGTTGTAAGCCGTCCTTACGATCTTTATTTTCTTTAATAGAGGCCGCTATATCAGCAGCGTTAACTATTGCATCAATATCGATTCTCAAGGGCGGTGGCAGCTCAGTAATAGGCGGGAGTGCTGC
>JBCBZU010000465.1:0-2109 GCA_039815165.1 Pseudomonadota bacterium | reverse complement strand
GTTGTTCGGTTAAACCACTCACGGTCGCCACTTGTCTAAAGGCCCGTTTTAACATAGGGGACTCTGCGATCCATTCTTCCAGCTCAATGCCTAATATATCGGGGGCAAATAATTCGCCCAGTTGTGTTTCTGCCAGTTTTTCTACCGAGCAAATAGACAAGGCATAGTCATTAATACTAAAGCTTAAGGGTTTAAGGCCCAGGGTTTCCATTCGCCTTGTGAGCAGCATGCCTAAAGTTTGATTGGCTTTACGGCCTTCAAAGGTATAAAACACTGTAAACGGCAGCAATCGATACGGAAAGTGTTCAACCAGTAAGGCATCCTTGGGGGGGACCATGGAGTATGCAGCCTGTAGTTCGATCCAGTCACGCACTTGCTCGGGTAGATGTTGCCAAGCCGGTTGGTTGTTGAGCAGGGCGCGGGCGGCATCGGCCAGGTAGGTGGATAGCGGCATTTGCCCGCCAACATATGCAGGTATTTTAGGGTCACCGCCTGTTACCGGTCGCGCCTCCAGAATCATATCGTTAATACCCTCATAGGCAAGCACCTCACCGGCAAATAAAAAAGTATCGCCGGGCGATAATTGTTGCGCAAAGTATTCTTCAACCTCACCGATGATTTTTCCTTGGTGTCGGCGCCTAAGGCGCTTTACGCGCAAGCGTGCGGCTTCAACAATGGTGCCTATATTGCGCCGATGGCGCATGGCAACCGAACGCGAGGCAACACTATAGCCGTCTTCTTGTTGTTCCAGTCGCTGATAACGATCATAGGCCTGTAGTGCATAGCCCCCATTAACAGTAAAGTTGAGCAAGGCGCTAAACTGTGTTTGATCCAAGTCTCTGTAGGGGTGGGCACTACAGATTTGTGCGTAAACGTCGTCTGCCGTAAATGTGCCGCTGCAAGCACAGTTGACTAAAAATTGCGGGATAATATCCAAGGCCCCCGGATAAAGAGTATCGCTATCCAATTCGCCTTTGTTAATTGCATCAATGGCACTTTGGCATTCAATGGCTTCAAAGCGATTGCCAGGCACTAACAGTGCCTGGCTCGGTTCATCCAGGCGATGGTTAGAGCGGCCGATGCGTTGGAGCAGGCGACTTACACCTTTAGGCGCCCCCACTTGAATCACTAAGTCAACGTCACCCCAGTCAATACCCAACTCTAAAGCGGAAGTGCTCACAATGGCTCTAAGCTGCTTAGTCGCCATTAAATGTTCAGTTTTGCGTCGCTGCTCTTTATCCAGCGAGCCGTGATAAATGGCAATGGCCAGGGCCTGATGATTTTCTTCCCACAAAAACTGAAACATCATCTCCGCTTGTGCGCGGGTGTTAACAAACACTATGCTTGTTTTTGCTTGTAAAATGCGCCGGTATATTTCACCAACCGCATAGCGAGCGGAAAAACCGCTGTAGGGCATCGTGTTATTACTGTCTAAAATAGCAATGGAGGGCAGCACAGAGGCGGGTGCTTGAATAATGTCAGTCGGTGAACCGCTGGGCCCCAGCCATTCCGACAGGGCAGTAGGTTGCGCCACTGTGGCCGAAAGACCAAAGCGGATGGCCTTGGGCGCCAAGTACTGTAAACGCGCCAGTGCAAGCGTGGTAAAGTCACCGCGCTTACTGCCGGCAAAACTATGCACTTCGTCAATGATAATGGCTTTTACCTTGCCAAACAGTTGCTCGGCATCGTGGTAGGACAGCATCAACATTAATGACTCAGGCGTTGTTAATAGGATATTGGGCGGTTTCTTCCGCTGTCGCTGGCGCTTGTGGGAAGGTGTATCTCCGGTGCGGGTTTCGACGGTAATTGCCAGGCCCATTTCGTCGATTGGCTGGGTTAAATTGCGTGCAATGTCGTTGGTTAGCGCTTTTAAAGGAGAGATGTAAAGTGTATGCAGTCCCTCGGCTGGATGGCAGTGGCAATCCATCAGCGAGGGCAATAAACCGGCTA
Source organism: Pseudomonadota bacterium (assembly GCA_039815165.1). GTDB lineage: Bacteria > Pseudomonadota > Gammaproteobacteria > Pseudomonadales > Cellvibrionaceae > CANLBN01. The sequence continues at coordinate 159 of JBCBZU010000465.1, read as the reverse complement.
AGGTTTTGCCACCACCGGTAGGCGCAATCAGCAGTGTCGACCGTCGTTGTTGGAAGTGTGAGACCATATCCAACTGGTACTCACGCAGCCGCCAACCGCGATGATTAAACCAGTCCAAAAAGCAGGTGGGGATGCTGTCTTGTGGGCGATTGCGGACAG